>JBILGL010000442.1:0-4200 GCA_044351075.1 Isosphaeraceae bacterium
AGCACATTCTGGCGGGCATCAGGCCGGGTCAGAATGACTTTTGCCCCTTCTTCTGCCACAATCCAGATGGGAGCCTGCGCTGTGCCACTGACCTGAATATCCCACATGCGACTGACACTGTAAGTTCCGGCTTTAATCACCAGCTGGTCACCCGGTTTAAGTGCTGCCACGGCTTTAACCAGCGATTCGCCGTCTCCAGATGAATGCGTAATGACTCGTATTGGCTTTGCCGAGGCCCATTTGGGTGAGTAATCCCGATCTGCCGCAGAGAGTATTCCAGTCGAAAAAATAAGTAATACGATTTGAGTCAGTTTCTGAAGAGCGTTCATGTTTTAGGCGTCTATGCTTCAGGCAAGTCTGGTGATGAATTTTGGAAAAAGAGATGCGTGTTTGATTTCGAATGCGACTCCGATTTTAGTCAGACATAAGTCGCTGAATGACCTGGTCTAAATCAAAGAGCAGATGTTCCCGGCGAGAATAGGGGCCGGGGGTATAACCTCTTGATTCCATGCCTTTCTGTGTGAGCTCGCACATTTGCCAGTCCTGCCGGTTGGTCAGATCCCAGAACCCGACGGCATCCGACGGATCAAAGCCGGGGGCGGCGATCGTAGAAGGCTCAAAAAGCCATTGGCAAATGATTTTAGTTCGATTTGTTGAAATGGGTTCAAGGCGGTGTGTCATCACGTAATCAGGATGAAGGCTGATCATCAGATTTGGTAAGAGGATATAGTAATAAACATGTCGCGACTGTTCTGGATTAAGGCCGGGCAGATTTTGCCGCGAGCATTGGCCTGTAAATGTCATTGTCTGGATGCCATCGTTGAGCGACATTTTTCCGCCCAGATAGCATTCATTCGGCGGATCATTGGCGCCGCTGGTTGGAGGAGAGAGCCTGGCCAGAGCTGGATGCACTGAAGGACAATGCAAACATTCGCTGTAATTCTGAAGGATCAATTTCCAGTTGGCCGCCACGTCATATTGAATTTCGGCGGCCGATTTCAATTCGCCCATACGCCAATTTGCAAATTTCTCTGGAAAATCGCCCATGCTTTCACTCAAAGGGGCTGATTTTCGATCAAGATTGACAAAAATGAAACCAGCCCAGATCTCGCATTGAATATCAATTAGCCCCCATTCGTCTGTGGTGAAACCCTCAAGATGCTTCATGCCAGGCGCTGCCACTAATTGGCCATTACAGTCGTAAGTCCAGGCATGATAAGGGCAGGATAGCTGGCATCGGGGAGCGGTTCCGGCAGATGATTGCACAAGTGCGGTGCCACGATGTCTGCAAATATTGTAAAACGCATGGATTTTGTCGTCGCTGCCTCGTGTAATCAGGATGTCATCGCCGGCTAAATTCCTGACGATAAAAGAGCCTGCCACCGGAACTTCTTCTACTCGTGCGACATTTACAAATTTACCTGCAAAAAGACGGTTCATTTCATTTTGAAAATGGGCAGGGCATCGGACGCTTGGTGCTTGAAGTGTATAATTCATCGGGTTTGTTTCCAGGCTGATCCTGCCGGCTACCTTATTCAAATGTGGCCGCAATCCTATATTAACAAGCGAAAGGCATTAAGTAAAATTCTTATGCTTGTTCAAAGAAATGTTTGACAGTTCGGTATCGTAAACATCAATATATTCCAAAACTCAGACATTCAGGAATGAATCTCATGGCAAATGCATTCAGAACTTTAAGCCTGAACATCACCCTGCTCTTTTTCTTCGTCATGCCTGTCGATGCTTTGGGCGATTTGATTGAAATCAACGCAATATCGACTGGGCCTGGCCAGTGGGTCGGCTGGTCGGAAGCTCCGATTTCAAATGACTTATTAAAACCATTTGTTGGAAACTATTTGAAAGCGGGAAAATGGCCAGTGGGGGTTAATCGGCCTGATCAACCGGAATTGCTGCTTGCGCGTGAAAAACTCTCGGCCATTCGGGTTGTTGCGATTCGAGCCGAGAGCGGCGGTCGTTTGATTCGGATGACTACAGACCCAGCAGTTTCTTCTAATAATCATACAGAAATTATAGGGAATTTGAGGATCAATGCAACTTTTCAAGGGTTCGGCATTCAGATACTAAATGAAGGAAAGAGCCCTCAAACGACGAGAATTGCAATTCCATTTCCGCTGATCGCTGAAAAGATTGAAATAATATCTGAATTTGATGAGGATATTAAGATATTCGATCGAGGTTGGAAAAATCCGGACACCAATTTGAAATTACAATCATGGCTTCGTCTGCCTGAAGGAAATCATGACATACAATTGATGAGTGGCCGGTCTTTTTCGCTCGAAATCAATGGCGAAATGCATAAATCAGAATTTCAGGATAAAAAATTTCAAAAGTCGATTAAAATTGAATCTGCTGGAATTGAGCAGGAAATTAAGGTGGATTTTCCTGCGACGAAAGATCCAATTTCAGAAGAATTTCCTGAAATGGTTCGAATTCTGAAAAATGGTGATCAAACGAATATTGAAAAATTAACAGCTGCTCATTTTCTTGTGCCATGGGCACCTGAATCAGTTCCCGAAGCGACAGTGGCGATTGCTCCGCCGCCTTATGAACTCACAGGTGGTAATGTAAATAAAGGCCGCGAGATTTTTAATTCCCAGACAGCCAAGTGTGCTAATTGTCATGCCATTGAAGGTCAGGGCGGGAAAATTGGCCCGGATCTGACAGGTTTAAACGGTAAAGATCCATCGCTTGTATTTCATCATATCAACGCGCCCAGCGAGAGGATTCATCCAGGCTATCCGAGTTTCACGGTTGGCCTGAAAAATGGTCAGGTAGCGATGGGTGTTGTGCGTTCAATCGCTGAGAACGAACTTGAGGTGGTCGATACCGATGCCAAAAGCCTTAAGTTCAGCGTACATGAAGTTGAGGAAATCAAGCCATCTACCAGCTCGATTATGCCTCAGGGGCTTGCCGGCACGCTGGGTGAAGGGGCGATGCGAGATCTGATTGCATTTTTGACTCAGCCGAAGCAAGAGTCGAAATGAAATCAGAAATCACCGTAGATTTCCCATTTTTCAGAAAATGGACTGATTTCTTTTATTGTTATTAAATGATTTGGTTACTGCTTTCGCCTGATTGATTCGGCCTGTGATTCGCTTTGGAATCTTGCCTGATTTGCCTCGAGCGGTTTCTTCGGGGGTATCGGCGATCCGGGAATTGCTTGATTTCATTGAAACCCGTCGTCTTTTCAGGATCAGCAGCTGGCAGTTGGATTTCTTCCTGACTAATAAATTTAATCTCAGGAATGATTCTGATTTCCTGCGGCTGACTTCTCATTTCAGGCTGATTTAATTCCGCTTGATTTTCTTGAGAATTCATATAAACAACCTGAGCAGCGATGAACTGATCCAGCGCATCAATCTGATCCTGCCGGGCTTTGGCGGTCTCAGTGATCGCATTCAAGCCTAATTGCTGATAAAGTTCTTCCAATTGAATTCGAGCAGATTCGTTTGAGCTCAGTGGTTTTATTGTCGGTTTAAATCCGTGATCTCTCTCATTAAGCTCTTTGTCTGCCAATTCATTCTGGATTGCAATTGAAATGGAATGATCAATAGTATGGGTGGAATTTGTGTCGGTGGTTGTATTTTCATTTTCATTGACTGGTCTGTTTTCGGTCAGGAATTTACGCCAGTCAAGTGGAAGAAGTTTGATGTCAAATTGATAGTGCTTTTTCGAGTCGGCTTTAGAGGCTTTGGAGATCATGGCAAGCAGATCTCTTGTGCGCCGATCGATTAAATTTGAATGTCTGAGATGCAACAAGTGTTGAAATGAATTATTACCGTCCACCCAACCAGTTGCCATGCAATTGAGTTCATCAAGTTTGGCTTCAATGCCCTGTAATTCTTCAAGTTCGCTTTTGAATTGCATTTGAAGGCGATTTGCATATTGTTTCATATACCATCTGCCTTCATTAGCTGTTCGAGCATCTTCCGTTGCCTGAAATACTCGCCAATGAAATTCCTCCGGTGGGCAGACTGGGTTGAAGATCGATCGCATGAATATTTCTCTATCAGGATAGCTGGAATACCATGCCACCCAGAGTTTTCTTAATGAAACCTGGCTCCAGATTTCAAAGATTGAAAATCCAGATAGATTCACGATCGTTTCAAATTGCCTTGAAGTCCATGAGCCGTTTGTCTGGTCGAGTTCTGACGCGATACTATCAAGAGAGCTGATGAT
>JBILGL010000443.1:0-4196 GCA_044351075.1 Isosphaeraceae bacterium
TATTCCGGCCGGTTCACGGGGCCGCACCTCTACCGCACTTTACGCACCTCCCGGTGGTTTAATCGAAATCAAGTCTGCCGCAGATGGTGAATTTCCATCCGGTTTACAAGTTCGGATTGGTGCACACAGCGATACAATCTGGCATCTTGACCGCTGGGAGCGTCACCCGGACATCAGCCGGGTCTGGCCGATTACTGCGGGTAGTAAGTCTTTCAGAATTGCGAGTAGCTTTGGGGGATTGATCTACATCGAATTGTTCCGACCTCTTTCCGAAAAAATTGAGCTAGAGCTTCACGGTAGCGTTCAACCCCTTCATTATCAGCTTGGTGTGACCACTCCTGAAAACTGGAGAAAAAGTCGCGAATCGGCATCGGCCCCTTGGGCAGAGCTGGTTTCTAAACACGTTGGGCTGGTTTTGCCAGCTGCCAGTGTCAGAGGACTGGAAGACCCCCGGATACTTCTTGAACTCTGGGACAAAATCATTGAAGTTCAGGATCAGTTGGGCTCCTTGAATCCACCATATAAACCAATCCAGTGGATTGTTCCTGATCAGCAGATTTCAGCTGGCTATATGCACTCAGGTAATCCGATCATGACATTTATGGATGTAGTCCCATTTTTCAGCCGTCCGGACCGCGTGTTATCAAGTGAGCCTGGCGGAGTGAGCTGGGGAATTTTGCATGAGATTGGCCATAACCGCCAACGACCTGAATGGACACCCGATGGCTTGGGTGAAGTGACCAATAACCTCTTTGCGCTTTATGTGTATGACAAAATGTTGAACCAGCCGTCATCGGGGCATCCTGACCTGCTCAAAGGCGAAAATCGGGCCAAAGCACTGGCGGAGTATCGTAAAACCGGGCCAGATTTCAATCGATTCAAGAACGACCCCTTTCTGGCCCTGGCATTTTTTATGGGAATTCAGGAAAAATACGGTTGGGCACCGTTTATTGGCTATTTCGCCGAGGTCGAAAAACAGAGTCGCGGTAACCGCCCCCGTACGGATACAGCTCGCTGGGATCAATGGCTCGTGGGCCTTTCAAAGCAGGTAAAAAAAGACCTTGGACCCTATTTCAAAGAATGGGGTATTCCAGTCAGTTCACAGGCAATAGAATCCGCTGCGAAACTTGATTCTACAGCTAATCCTTGAATCTTAAATTGCCTGAAAATCCAATATCATCTGGTAGTTTTCAGGAAGCCGGGAATGCCCGGCTGGCCTTTGGCTGGCGCAGGCAGTTCGGTTGGGGTGATTCGATCAACTTTCCATTCGCCTGATTTTTCTCGATGAAAGCCGAAGGACCAGCTTGAAGTCGTTGGCGGAAAATTAATCGCTGAACCGCCAAGCGGCGATTGCCAAGTTCCGGAACAAAGGACTTTGAAATCTGCCGAGCCTCTTCCGGTTCGTTTACCGGCTGAAACCTCAATAGATCGCACGGAAAGCATGTCGAATTTGATCTGATCAAGCGCTTCCCCCAAAAGCGTATTACCGAGTGGATCGCTAAACTTGACACCGGTTGGTAAACCTGACTGTTGATAAACGGCGTCAGTGGCCAGGATTGATCGGATTGCCGACACGTCATTTCGTTTAACGGCTTCGGCTGCCTTTACCACTAATGAAGCCAGTTTTTCGCGATCGGTTGTCCAGAAATAATCTGTCAGAATCATCAGGGCAGCAATTAACAATAATGACATGGCCCTGATTAGATGTTTGCCGTTCTGTGTCAAAGTCAGCATGGCCAGAAAAAAGGCTGCGATACCAGCCAGTATATATATGATAGGCCAGGGATTTTCCGCCAGTGTGGTCTCGATACTGCTCATGGCCGCAGCCTCCACTGACTTACCAGTTGATTTGGTCTGAAAACGATCTGAACAGGTCTGTTTAACAATAAGTCCAAGCCAACAAAAAATCCAGCCCGGGAATTTTTCCGTGGGCTGGATAGTCTCAATTATTCTGGATGATGTCGAAAATTAATCTTCTTCGTCAAAATCAAGATTCTGCCCAAAGCTGGAAGGGCGGCGAAGCCCCATGCCGGGCCTGAGTGAGGATGTTGAAAATGGTGACTTAGCTGGTGGTAAAGGCCGCTCGATGGTTGCAAGAATCTGCTCGCCAGCCTGATTCACAATCGCATTGGTTACAGCCGATGGAGCATATCCAATGCTGAGCCGAACCATCGGCTTCTTCACCTTTTCACAAAGTTCCGAGAGTTCTTCGCGGGCACGCTCGGCCGCCTTAGGTGCAACCAGAACCAGAATTACTTCAGGATTGACCAGTAGAGGCTTGAGGTTTGCCGTGTCTTCCGGTCCGTGCAGGGTGTACCAGATCAACTGCTTTACACCGAGTGTCGTTTCCAACGCTCGCCGTGCCGGTTCACGCGCTTCACCGCTCACTAGTACAATTGAACGGCCTTTTAGCCGCTCCTGAACTTGTGTGGTAATATCCATTTCTTCTGGTTCGGCTGGCTCAGCGGGGCGTGGTGCACGAAAACCGGTTGCCAGTGATCGCATACCAGTTGTTTCGGGAATCGGACGTGTCCCGGATTCCTCACCTTCTTCAACTTCGGCGCTCCGCTTTCGATCTTCCACTGCTGCTTCGACCTGACTCCAAACCGGCGCGATCAATTCCGGTACTTCGACATCGGCGGGCCGCGAATTGGCCACATGCAGTAGCGGGTTGATCAGGTCTGGGTGGCTGGCTGGCATGCCATACTGAAGCATCTCACCAACAATTTCAAAGAGAGTTTCCCACTTCGGTTTCGCCAGGTCGGCTGGCAGGTGTACAATCTGGCTTGTTTCATAAGCTAGTTTGCGAGTCAGTTTCTTGATCTCAGCACTGGCGCGACGCGATTCGTCAAGTTGCTGTTCAATGCGAGTCACAGCCTCATGAATCATAATCCAGTCGCTTGGTTCGGCCGGATCATCCAAACGCATATAACGCGAAAGGTAAATGCGTTCGACCTGAGTAATCCGACGCAGCCACTGATAAGCTTCCATCTGATCTTGATCATCACGATCATAGATTTGGCGTACAACCATTCTAAGGGCCGACTGAGACTGAGCCATATATGTCAGTGCCTGCTTAACAAGATCCGGCTGCTTGTGCCGGTCAGGCATTACTTCCTTGACAAGTGCAACAGACTCGGCCAGCGTATCAAAACAGCCAGCCAGTGTTTCCATCTGATGCTGGTCCGTCAGTCGAGGACCAAAAGGGTCATTCATCCACATGAAACAATTTGCGAGATTCTTCGCCCGATGCACCAGGCTTTGGTCATTCGGCTGAATTTCCCGACGAAAATCCGCTCCGGCATGAATCCGCCGTTCACGCGTCCAAGCCCAACGCACACCCTCTGCCTTTAAACGGGCACGCTCGGAAATCAAATTCAAATCAATTGTGTCAGGGCCAAATGCCCTTCGAGCCTGCTCACTGGTCATCGGTGGCTCGCCACCGCCCCAGGCACCACCCGCCGGCTCTACACCCGGGCGGTAAAACTCGCCTTCAAATTCACTGAAACGAGGCTCGGCAACCGGTTGACGCATAGGTGGAGCCATATAGCCAGTAGCCGTGCCATACGGCTCTTTAACTCTGGGTGCAAATCCACCTGTTGCCGGAGGTATGGCCGGACCTTCAGTTATCTTAATGAGTGATGATGCAAACTGGCGAATGGACGATGCAAGATCCGGGTCCCGACGTATCTGCTGCGATAATCGCTGTCCTAATTGCCTGAAATTATCAACCAACTCCTCGAAATCACGATCTGTCATGAATTACTCCCAACGATTTTTCCAAATGCGCATAACTAATACGCACCAGGTCCACCGGAGGACAAGCTCCTGAAAAATTCTTTATCACATATTCACTACACCCACTGTTAATATAGACACAACGATCGCAATCATACAAGCAAGTTTTTTCAAAAATGTATTGATTTTAACTGTTTTGTCGATAATCACTCGCTAAACCACCTTTTTTCGTTCAATCTTCTTAATACAAAGAGTTTATTAATAAGCAAATAGATTCATTCTGTCAGGTATTTCACTACAGAAATTTTATCCACCAATTTAGATGATTCACAAAATTTATACTGGAAAGACGTCACCGCCAATTTACAATCACCTCTTTTTGTCGCATGTAAGCTACTGTGATATCTTATCTTAGATTATACTTTTTCTCTTGCTTTCTGTTCGGTGTTTATTATAAT
>JBILGL010000444.1:0-4194 GCA_044351075.1 Isosphaeraceae bacterium
GCGTGCAAGCACATCCTGCCATGTTTTTGATCCATGCAGATCTGAAGCCGATGGCACTTCCAACCGCCAGGCCACGTTGCGGATTAATTTAAAACGACCGCTCACCACAGTGCGCATGGGGTAATACATTTGTATTTCGTGGAATGTGTGCGAAAGCAGCACATGTTTGACAAAGTCGGGATTGGCCGGATTCTTCACCCACTCAAAAACCGATCGCCCGTGCAGCTTGTAGCCAGTGGCGGGGTCGGGGGCCGGGCTGCCCGTGAACGAAAGCACGGTCGGCAGAATGTCGGCCCAGGTCACCAGGGCTTTGCATTCGCCCGGTTGGTAGTCTTTTTCAGGCTGGCGGATCAGGAGTGGCAATCGCACGCCGGCTTCGTAGTGGCTGGTTTTGGCTCCAGGGAATGGCGGACCATTGTCAGACATGAAAATGACGAGCGTATCTTTGTCGTGGCCGGTTTCGGTGATCAGGTCAAGCAACCGCCCAACGCCCTGATCAAGCCTGTTCACCGCCTGAAGATAGTCGGCCCACTCGGCGCGGGCGGCGGGTGTGTCAGGCAAAAATGCGGGCAATTGAATTTTGGCCGGGTGGAATTGCTTGGGTGTCACGCCCGGCATCGGTTTATTGCCGAAGCCCTGAGCGGCCCGGTGCGGATCAATCGGACAGAAGTAAAGAAAGAATGGCTGCTTTGATTTCTCTTCCAGCAGCGGCTTCACGGAATCGGCCAGGGCAACGGTGTTATGACCTCCGCCCGGAATTTTGGCCCCGAATTCGGCGTCCCACGAATAAACCGATTCCGGCTGCACGTGCAGCTTGCCGGCCCGGGCCACGCGATAACCATCTTTTTTCAGCAGTGCGGGCAGGCTTTGCACAGTGGCATGAGTGTGAAAATCAGCCGGCATGTGCTGATGGCCAAACTGACCATTGGCGTGATTCTGCTGGCCGCTAAGGATCACCGACCGGCTGGCCGAGCAACTGGCGGTGGTGCAGCGGGCCTGCGTGAAGCGAACGGCCGAGGCGGCGAATTTATCCAGATTTGGCGTAGCGCCGTGTGGGTCGCCATAAGAGCCGAGCTGGAGCCCAAGATCGTCGGCCACGATCAGCACCACGTTTTTATCGGGCCTGGCAGCCTGCAAACCGGCGGGACAAAAGGCAACGAGGGCCAGCGTGAGCAGGTAAAGGCGGTTTGTTTTCATGAGGCGCACAGGGCTGATTTGATCTTGGTTGAATTGCTTGTGCCGCAATCGGCAGGAGGATTGATCACTGAATTTTACAGCGAACGGGCGCAATTTGCATGGGGGAAAAGGGGTAAAAGTCTGCCTGATTCAACCGATAACGGTTTTGGTTGATTCCAGTTCACCAGCTCGACTTTCGCATTTTTTGCGATTAAATTATCTCACGGAGTCACAAAGACACGGAGAGGAATAAGTCGTGATTGGAACTCTCATTTCTTGGTTTCCTTAGTGTCTTCGTGCCTTTGTGAGAAAAAGAATGAGCAAACGAGGTGTCGAACGAAATGGCCAGACGATCGTTTTATGACACATGATCCGTTCATGAGTGAATGACACTGATACGCATTACACTACAATTTGAAATAACTTTTTAAACCATAGTTCTGATTGAGCCCAGAACAAGCACTTTGACAAATCTTGGAAAAATCGCTTCAGATATATCTTCAGACACCCCTCATCGCTTGTTACGACTGTAAAACTGTGAAAGTCGCGTTCACCAGGCAACTTTGATAAAAAAAACAGAGAGGCCTTCGAAAAAGCCTCTCTGCTCATGATCAATCAGATTTTCCCGCCAACAGTCACTTCGGAATGGGCACGGGCTGAAGTGTTTTTGCTTCGGGCTTCGGAGTGGAGCCGTCGGGATTGGTGGTCGGGGCGGCTGGTTTGGCTGCTGCTCCAGCTGCGCCAGGGGCAGCCTGAGAACCACCCTGATCAACCGAGCGAGGAGCAATTGGAACGACTTCCTGCGCGTCGAATGGGTCAACCGATGTGTCGGCCTCAGCCAACGGCAGATTTTCGAGGAAAGGTGTATCCTTCGGCAGTTCCGTACCAAGACCTGCCTGAATATAGGCACGCTTGAATCGCTTGACGATCAGGCCCGTGTCCTTCTTGTTCAGCTCGTCGGAACTGTAATTTTTATGATTCTTCAGGAGGGCTTTCCAGATATTCAAACCGTCACGGAAATTGTTGACAGTCGTCTGGAAATCACCACGGCGATAGGCCCTTGTGCCTTCGTAAAAGAGGCGGCGGGCATTGACACCTTCTGAGGTCGCTTCTGCACGGCAGCGATCCGTCCAGTAGGGATAATTCATCTGGGTGGCCCAGCGGTCCGTCCAGTGCTTTTTGTTGTCGGCAAGAGCCTTGGCTTCGGAGGGTGAAACCTTGCGGTTAATCGCCTTTTGCCAGTATTCCGGCTTCTGCATTTCGTCAAAAACCGAATAATCTTCGGAATCAGCGATTCGCACCTTTGCGGTAAGCATCTCGCCATTTTCCATCGGAATTACGTTCGGCGTTTCATACTCGTAATCGCCAAACTTCTTCCAGGCAATCAACGCATTATTCCACTCGGCAGATGCAAGCTCGCCGAAGGTCGCCGGCACATCCTTCATCGACTCTTTCTCAAGGCTCAGCGCATATCGTGTCAGGGCATGTGGAGACATGGAACGGAAGGCCAGGTCGCCGGCACGCCCCTTACGCTGAGTGGGTGCATCGACATAGTCAACTGTGCTTTCAATTGCCGTATTGAGGCGATTTTCACCACGATCAACCAAGTCAACCGCCGACTCAAACCAGCCGGCTGAGACCTGGAAATTGTCGTTTTGCACGGACTTGTTGATCGGGTTGGTCTTAAAGTTTTCGTCGGTATCATCGCGGTAAAGGCGACGGAGGATAATGGCTTCGTCAGCAAAACCAACCTTGTGGTAGTAGTACCAGGCGGTGTCCCACTGAAGGTCAGGCGAGCGACGATTCTTGTAAACGCCGTCGCGAACGAAGTTAATACCCTGCTTGATCCAGTCATATTTGTCTTCAGGGGCATCCCATTCCACTGAAACGTTGTATGCCAGATTCCACGACTGATATGTCCAAATGGCAAGGAAGTGTGGCTGAAGCTTGGTGATCAGGTCAACCGTCGTCTTCATGCGATCCCATTCCTGGATACGCTGAAGCTCAATTGCCCGTGTCCAGAGCACATTCGCCGCAATACCACGGGCCCCACCCAGCAGGGCCAGCTTGAGCATGAAGCTGCCGGTATCAACATCGCCCAGAGTCGCTTCACCGAGATCAAGCCGCTCTTTACGGTTATTGAGGCTCTGGCGATAGGGATACATGACCCCGAAGAGAACCAGGATGATGATCCAGTAACGAATCTTGCGGCTTTCGAAAAGATTATTCATGCGGCCACCTCTCGTTTCTTCAGAATAAAGAACCCGGCGACGGAGAACGGCAGGGCGTAAGCCACCGCCATCAAAGTATTGGAAATGACTTTTGAGCCGGTCACGGCAAAACCGTCGGCCACAGAATTCGAAACATCAAGCGAGGCGAAATTCGGCACGACGTAAACCAGTCGCGACATAATCGGCATGATGAGCGAATCAAGTGTCTTGGCTGTAATCACCGCCACGGTCGGAGTCAGGTCTGACATCTGATTATCGTGTGAAAGCAGACGATAGAGCGACTCAAACGGGCCACCGCCAGTCTGTGCTGAGAGAGCAAATTCCTGAAGGTAGTTGAAAGCCACCTGACCACTCACGAAAAACGCGATGGTGGTGAGCAGAGCAACCGGCCAGCTCAGGAATGTGCCGGCAAAAACACCGATGGAGGTGAGCACCAGTGCCTGCAACCAGACACCCATCAGACCTTTTGCAAAATTCAGTACGAAAGAGCCATTGGAAGCCAGGATGAAAAGGTCGCTTTCGGCCATGCCGAGGTATTGCGACGAACTGACACACTGGATTTCAATGTTCAGGAAACCGTCGGAACCGACCAGCAGAGAGGCTGGAATCAACTGATTGTCCGTGTAATATTCACGCACAGGGAAAGTATTGTCATATTGCTCGCTGGTGAAAGGGTTTGTCACCTTAATCGATGCAAAGACAGGCTCGCCCACTCGCCCCTTTGTCGTTCTATAGATCGTAAACGACATTTCAATTCGGAAAGCATCGGAATGGAATGTCGTGAGCT
>JBILGL010000445.1:0-4186 GCA_044351075.1 Isosphaeraceae bacterium
GCAACTCTAGGTTCAGCATTGTCCGCAAACTCACTTGCACCAAAACCAGCATACTCGGTTTGTTCCGACATGATTTTCCCTTTCACGAACTATTAGTATTGACTTCTTTAATATATAGTAAGGAGTTGTCTCTTTCAAGTAATGGCTTTTTTTGATAAAAATGGCTTATTGAAGAGCGTATTTTGAGGGAGGAAAGTCGATAATGGGGTGGTCATTCCGAAAAAGTTACAAATTTGGTCCCTTTCGTATCAACCTTTCTAAATCTGGAATTGGAGCTTCGACTGGTTTGGGAGGTGCCAATGTATCGACTGGTCCTCGCGGAACATACTTTTCTATCTCTAATTCAGGGTTTAGATTCTATAAAAAAATCGGAAGCCTTTTTAATATCAGTAGATCCCTTACTAAACCAAAATATACTTCATCCATTAACCCAAATATAGCAAAAAGTCCAAATTCAGCTAACAATATTCAGAAATCTGTAAACAATGTAGGATCCTATGCAACTGTAAACCCTTCTGTAAATTCGATTGGAGCAAATTATTCTTATTCGAATTCAGCTGATATACAGGCTTTGGAATTCAAAAAAGAAATAATTGCGATTATCACAAGTAACTCTTTTGGCAAATTAGATTTTGATGAACTTGTAAAATCAAGAAAAATAGATCCAAAAATTGCCAAACAAGTTTCAGAGGATATTTTTCGCTCGTTCTGTATTAGTGTGGTGGCAGATCGGAAAATATCAATTGAAGAAAATAACAAGCTTAAATTATTGGCTAAATTTTTAAAAATTGACGAATCAAATGCCGCATTACTACTTCGTAGAAGTATTTAACCTATTTTTGATCTTTTTGGAATCTTTATAAAATTAGATTTGAGGAAAAAATAAACACCCCGGGGTATTCGCAATGAAACACCCCGGGGCGACATTCAATTACTTGTTGCCTTTTACACCCAGCGGCACCACGCCGGCTCGAACTTGCCGCAATCGCTCGCGGTATTTGTCAGCCAGTCGGGTGTGACGGCTTTCTGGTTTCATTACCCGGCCGTCAATCACCAGCAAAACAACAGGTGTGGTGGCCTGGAGGATCGAGCCGCGGCTCACCACCAGGTTCGCCTTCTTTCCTGCTTTGATTGAGCCAAGCTGGTCGGCCATGCCCAGTATCTCAGCCGGGGCGAGTGTGATACTCTTCAGCGCATCGGCTTCACTCAGGCCAAAAGCTGCTGCTGTGCCTGCCTCAAAAGGCAGGTTACGAGCTGCTGTGGCTTCATCAGGTCCGCCACCGCCCGACTGAATCGCAAATTTCACGCCCGCTGCCTGCAGCTTCGCCGCATTGGTGTAAGGGGCGTCGTATGGGTCATGACTTTCGCCCGGGAGCTGCAAAACGCCGCTGATAAGCACTGGCACACCGGCTTCTTTCAGCTCTGCGGCCACTTTCCATGCTTCCTGGCCGCCGCCAATGATCGCCTTGAGCTTCAGGGCCTTGGCCAGGAAAAGGGCGTCGAGAATCTCGGCCCGGTGATTAGCCTGGAAAATTACCGGCTTTTCACCACGAGCGTAAGGCAGCATCGCCTCCATGCGAGGGTCGGCCTTGAACGAAGCGACTTCACCCTTGGCTGCGGCTTCACGGGCTTTACTATAAGCAATCGACTGTTTGAATTGATCAGCGATCTCTTCAAGCCGCTGCGAACGACGCTGGCGAGCCTCATTCCGCTGGTTTTCTACCTCCGGCGAAGGATCGTCGGCCATCGCCTCATGCGCGTGGTCGGCAAAGCCGGTGGCCATATCTTCGCAGGCACATTCGTGTGCATTGCGCACAGTCACTCCATTTTCTGACTGCCGCGGCGGCACATATCCCGGTATCTGCACCTGCAGGGCTACGCGGTCATTAAGCACCATCTGTGATGGGATCCAGCCTGCCAGATTTACCAGCGAAGCCTGGCCTGAGATCACGCCGCCGGCCGGCTGGGCCAGCACCGTCAGAACGCCGTTGGCACGCGTTACCGGTATTACTTCGCTATCTGGATTGATCGCCGTGCCAGCGATCAGCTCAGGCTGGAACGTGGCCAGGTCGGAATAATCCTGAGTTTCCCGCAGGCTGCCGACTTCTGTCAAACCTACTCGACTCCCGGCATCAATCAGGCCAGGCCAGATATCAAGCCCTTCCATATTCACCACTTCCGCACCATTTGGAATCGGCGTATCAGGGCCGCCCACTGTCTTGATGCGATCGTTTTCGATGATAACCACACCTTTATTGATCGTCGGGCCATCCACTGGATGCACCCGCCCGCCAACAAAAGCACGCGTGCGTCGATTATCAGGATCTTCCTTGAAATCAAGCACTCGTTTCTTGCTGGCGTTTTCATTTCGTGCCAGTTCGCCCAGCTTTTTCGGCTTGGTGGCTTCTTCAAGCGACTTGCCGCGCTGGAATTCAATTTCGCCATTGATCAGAGTGAGCCGAACCTGGCTGAGCGTATCCAGCGGATGAGCGTCGAAAATGGCCAGATCCGCATCTTTGCCCACTTCGATCGAGCCCATGCGATGATCAAGACCCAATTCACGTGCGGCATTGATCGTCACGAGGGCCAGGGCTTTTTCTTCTGGCATCGAGCCATATTTGACAGACTTGGCCGCCTCCAGATTCAGGTGACGCACCAGTTCGGCATCGTCGCTCTTGATCACGGCGTTAGCACCGGCTTCTGCCAGAATCGCGGCATTGGCGGGCACGGCGTCAAAAGCCTCAATCTTATAGGCCCACCAATCAGAAAATGTCGAAGCACTTGCACCGTGTGCAGCAATTTCGGCCGCGACTTTGTAGCCTTCCAGCACGTGCTGAAGCGACTGCACTCGTACATTGTGCCGCTCGGCCGTGCGCAGGAGCATCAGAATTTCATCAGCCCGGTAGCAGTGACTATGAATTTTAATATCACCACTCACGATGCGTGCCAGCGCTTCCAGCCGAAGGTCTCGGCGTGGGGCCGGTCCGGCCGTTGCCGGGTCTTTTCGGCGAGCATCCTCCCAAGCCTTCTGGGCATCGGCATAAGCCTTACCTTCCTGAAAAGCTCGTTCGATGGTCGCTTCCACACCTAAACGTGTCGTTGGGAACCGATTGGTTCGGCGTGTGACATTCTCACCCAGGGCAAACTTGACGCCCTGAGGTCGTTTGCTGTCCTTTAGCAAGATATCCCGTCCCGGGTGGCCGGGTCGTAATTTGATAATCGCATCTTGCCCGCCAATCGTATTGGCCGAGCCGTGCAGCAGCCGAGCGGCAGTCGTTCCGCCCGCCAGTGCTCGGTAAATCGCTGGATCGTCGCCGTCGATCACATCAGCCACCCGCACTTCAGGCACGATCGAAAGCGTTGCTTCATTCACGCCGCCCTGAATGGCCATGTGTGAGTGCGTGTCAATCATGCCGGGCATAACAAAAAGGCCATCGGCATTGATCTCCATCACGCCCGCAGGGGCTTTAAGATCCGGACCGATCGCCGCGATTTTTCCACCCTGCACTAAAATGGATGTCCTGGCCAGTGTTCCGGCTTTGCTCACTGTCAGAACTGTCGCGTTGCGGATAAGCACATTGCCGCCCGTCTTTTTGCCGACAACACGATCCACATCAAGCTCAACGGGTGTATCCACAAAAGGCTTGGCCGGCTGCTGTTTTGATTTTGCCTCGCCTTCCTTTGACTGAGCAGGAGCGGATTTTGATTTTTCTTTCGAATCTTTCGACTTTTCCGCAGATTCTTTGGCCTTTTCACGTCCTTCGCCTTTGCCAGCCGGCCGATCACGCCTCTCCTTTTTCTCTGTTTCAGACTTCTGCGCTGCTTTTGGCTCGTCCTGTTCGGCCACGATTGCATCAACCGTCTCTTGTTCGATCTCTGCTTCGTTATTTTCAGCTTCCTTCAGTGCCAAAGTCGTCGCGCCGGTTTGATATTGGGCGTCATCCTGCGGCGGCCTTCCACCACCACCTTTTCTCACACCATCCGGACGACGACCTCCGCCTCCACCACCGCCACCAGGGCCGCCACCACCACCGGGACCACCTGAGCCTGGACCGCCTGGGGCCGCCTTTTTCGGGAATACTGTGGGTGGATCAAAATCAAAAAGCAAGCCATCCGCCGCAGCCAGTCGCACTTTGGCCTTGGTGTCGTTCAGGTCGGCCGTCAGGGCCACCAAGTGACCCATTCG
>JBILGL010000446.1:0-4175 GCA_044351075.1 Isosphaeraceae bacterium
CGCTGACCGTGGTGCCAGTCCACTGGAAAGAGCGTTAATCGTCTGCTATATTGAATTTGACGGGGCGGTAGCTCAATTGGGAGAGCGCAGCGTTCGCAATGCTGAGGTTGAGGGTTCGATCCCCTTCCGCTCCATGCTTTCTGTTTATTTGATGATTTTCAATTATTGTTCGATAGCCAAGCTGCTGCAAAGCTGATGGATGCATAAATCAGGAAATGGATTAAAAAAAACGCCTGAGAAACCTCAGACGTGTGGGGAATTTTGTTTTCCGTGATAAATCAGACCTGGAAGCTCGAGCCGCAGCCGCATGACTTGACGACATTCGGGTTATTGAACTTGAACCCGCGCTGGCCAAGGTCGTTGGTCACGAAATCGATCACCGTTCCATCAAGATATGGATCGAATTTCTTCTCGATGACCAGCTTGACGCCGAAGAAATCCGCAATGCGGTCTTTATCAGTCGTCTCGGTATCGAAGTTAAGGTCATACGAGAAGCCGCTGCAACCGCCGCCTTTGACACCAACACGCAGGACTGTGCTTTCAGGCACACCCTGTTCGTCAAGAATTCGCTTTACTTCGCTGGCAGCTGTTTCTGTGAGAGTCACTGACATGGACTGAAATCCTCCTCAGATTGATTTCTATACCCGGGCCGGACGAAAAGACTTATTTAGTTATATTCTATCTGAATCAACTCTCTTGTCAAAGATCTTTACCGAGCGAATTTCGATCAAACCATTGCCGCTGAGTCATTTCTAAACAATCGCCACAAATCAGTTTGTAGCGATTATCTCGCGTAGTGAAGGACAAGAATTTCGGTTTCAGCCGGTAACTGTTCCGGCACAATTTCTTCGGAGCTGGAATTGGACAGACGAATCTTGTATTTTGACTCGGCCAGCCTGAGGAATTCCTCATTCGGCAGGATGTTAAGATTGATCTTGTCTGTCCTGAAATGCATCGGAATGACGATTTTTGGGCGAATCTGGCCCAATAACGCCATGAGCTCCTCCAATGCGATTGTCGGCTTGCCTCCGGTGGCAGCCAGGAGGATATCGGCATGCTCAAGCGGGGCTCGTTCCTGCGGTGTCAATGGGTGTCCAAGGTCGCCCAAAAAAACGACTTTCAGACCACCCATGACAAAATAGATCACCGTTACTTCATCGCCAGCCAGCTTTTCCGGCGTTTCATAAACCGGGATCGCCTGAAAATGGATATCGCGAAAGTGCTGCCCGCCCGGCTTGAATTCATGGGCGGCAATCAGCTCAAAGCCTGGCTGAATCTGCCCAGTGTGGCTGTGATAGCGTTCATTGATATGACTAATAACCACGGCATCGGCCGAATCGTCAATTGGTAGATAACCGCCGGCATCAGGATAGCGATAAGGGTCAAGAATGATCGAGGCTTCGGGCGTCTCAAGCTTAAACGCCGCATGCCCATACCAGGTGATTCTCATTTTTGACTTTTCCGAGGCAGCAAAAGCCGTGGGCTGATGCAGATATCATGAGAGTTGAAGCGTCTCGACATCATGACTTGTGAGCCGTTCGACGCCGATATCGCTGACGTGGTAATTATGCTCAATACGCATGCCACAGAGCCCCTTTTCGTAGATCCCGGGCTCGATTGTAACCACCTCTCGCCCCAGCAGCGTTTCCGGGCTTCTGGCGACAAAAAACGGCGGCTCCGGATGCATCAGCCCAACACCATGACCCGCATGGCCAGGCATCTTGCCGGCGAATCCAGCATCAGAGATCACACGCTTGACCGACTGCTCGATAACAGCTGCGCCACAGCCCGTTTTCAGGTGGCATGTTGCCTCCGCAAGTGCCTCAACAAGCGCCTTGTGCCTGATCCAGAGCTCGTTCGGCGGCTTGGCCCCCAGATACCGGGTGGCCGCAATATCCGCCCGATACCCATGCACAACCACTGAAAAATCGAGGAGCACGAGCTCATCAGCTTTAATGATGCGATCTGATGGCGGGCCACCCACATCCTCACAGCGCGGGCCCGAAACCACATCGCCATAAAGCCGCACTGGCTCACCAATCAGTCGATTTGCCTCAACCTGCATCATGTCAAAGAGTTGCAATTCGGTGATACCAGGTTTCAGCACTTTCCAGGCATGGTCCATCACGCGGCTGACCACTGCGCTGCATGTGCGCAGAAGTTGAAGCTCGTCTTCGTCTTTCTGGATCCTCATCCGCCTGACAACCGGATCAACGTCCGTAACGACGGGACGCCCCTTCTTTTCAACCATGCTGATATAAACATTACCAGGCAATCGGCTTAGCGATGCACCAATGGACTCTGGCCGGTGCTTTTCGACGATCTTTCTGGTCTCTTCCGCCACGAGGGCGAAGCGATCGCCGGCCGGCTCCTGCCCGCGATACCAAGTCACGCATTGCCGGGAATCAACGGCGGCCTCAGCGGCAAAGCCATCAAGCAGGTTGTCGTGCACCAATGTGCATTCATCTGGCGTAAATACGAGAAAAGCGGATGCATTATTGGCCTGGAAAATATGCTGAGGCACAAAAAAATTGGCAAAATAGGCAAGATGATCCACCCCTCCCAGAACAATCACATCGGGCTTGGGTTCCAGCCTGCTGAAGAGTTTCGCCCTTCGGGCGCGGCAATAATCTGCTTCCAGATCAAATCGGAATGCGACATCTTCAGGTATTCCAAGATCAGCCCCGCGAAGCCTTTTGCTCATCTGACCGCGACTCTCCTGGCGTGCCTGTGGTGTGGCCGCAGCCACTTTATAATATTGGGAAATGAAAGATTACCACGCGATGTTGCAGGATGAAAATGAAAAATGTTCCGCAAAGTTGGTCTGACCTGCGGAACATTGACAGATTCATCCGCAGGAAAAATCAGAGTGGCTGAATCCAGATATTACGGAAGCTCACCGTATTACCGTGATCCTGAAGCAGAATGGGGCCGGGCAGGCCGGGCTTCATGTCAATTCCGCCCGGAGTGACACTGATTTCGCGATTCTCGTGAATCAATTGCCCATTCTGATAAACCGTAATCTTAGCTTTTTGTACTTCCTTGCCGTCAACCACCCTGGCTGAGTGGAAAGTAATGTCGTAAGCCTGCCATTCCATGGGCTTACGGCAAGCATTCACCAAGGGCGCAAACTGCTTGTAGATGCCGCCGCAGTCATTATCCTGCGACTTTAAGCCATACGAATCAAGCACTTGCAGCTCATATCGGCCCACCTGATAAACGCCACTGTTGCCACGGGCCTGGCCCTTGGCATTGGGCATGTAAGGTGTGCGGAATTCGACATGCAGCTTATAGTTAGAAAATTCTTCGCGGGTCTTGATGTCGCCTGTACCACCTTTGCAGGTGAGGACGCCGTCTTCAAATGTCCAGCCGACCGGCTGACCATTTTTTTTCGACCATTTTTCAGTTGTGCTCTTATCATTACTTAAAAGCACCACTGCACCCTTCGGCGGCGGGGCACCCATCGTATCTTCTGCCCTGATGCCAGGCGTGATGCATAATAGGATGGCAATACTCAGCGAAACCATTCGATAAAGCATGGCGATTCTCCCGAAATTCAGCTTTTTCTGTTGTGGGTCAACACTCTTCCTGCGGCTAGTCTATCGATGCCGCCGGGCAACGCAACAGATTGCCACCACAATTTCACCGTCAATTTCGCTGGTAGATATTATAAAGCACTGCCATAAAAGGACTTCGTGAAATGGCTCCTGCGGCAAAAAGTCGGCGAACCGGCGTCGGGATCGACCTCGGCACAACCAATAGTGCTTTGGCCTGGGCCGATTTTTCGCCGGGGCTTGCCCAGATCAAGCCGGTGGTGATGCCCATTCGCCAGCTGGTGGCCCCGGGCGAAATACAGACGAAGACGATGCTTCCTTCTGCGATCTATCTCAATGCTGAAGGAGAATTTGCGCCTGATTCAACCCGCCTGCCATGGTCTGAAGCCACTCAGCCGGTGGTTGGCGAAATTGCCCGCCTGCTTGGGCCACGCGTACCAACCCGTTTTGTCATCTCGGCGAAGAGCTGGCTTTGCCACGACCGCGTTGACCGATCGGCTTCGATATTGCCATGGGGTGCCCCGGCTGATGCAGCCCGCATTTCGCCAGTGGAGGCAAGTCGTCGTGTTTTGGAGCATCTTCGCGATGCCTTTGCAGCGGATGCCAGTCACGGCAGCCTTA
>JBILGL010000667.1:0-13591 GCA_044351075.1 Isosphaeraceae bacterium
AACGATTATTAATCCATTATGAATCTTGGTTATCAACTTTTAGCCCTACAGGTTGACAGGCTGGGCCGGGTCGGGGAAGTTATGGAGGTGCCCCATGCGGCAAATGATCCTCAGGACTCGTGCAAAAAGTGTCGGAACCGGCCAATGTCAGAAAAATCAAAGCAGGAAGTATCGAAAAACTGGCCGTGGATTGTCTGCTGGCTAATGTTTGGCGCCACGGCGCTGAACTATATGGACCGGCAGTCGCTGGCGCTGGTGCAGGAACCGATCAAAACCGAATTCAAGCTGAATAATGAAGATTTCGGCTGGGTCATGGCGGCGTTTCAGATCACTTATGCCCTCGCCCAGATTCCCGCGGGATTTATGGCCGACCGCATGAATGTGCGGCTGCTTTATATGGTGGCTGTGGGATGGTGGAGCCTGGCGGCTATGGCATGCGGCTTTGCACCAAGTGTACTCATGCTGATTCTGATGCGGATTTTGCTGGGGATGGGTGAATCGTTTAACTGGCCATGTGCGCTGCAGGTGACGTCGCGAATATTGCCTCCGGCCGAGCGGGCGCTGGGCAATGGGATTTTCAATTCAGGGGCGGCGGTGGGGGCGGTGGTCACGCCTTTGCTGGTGCCTCCACTGACGCTTTATTTCGGTTGGCGTGTGGCGTTTTTTAGCCTTGGGGTGCTGGGGCTCGCCTGGATTATCGTCTGGCGGGCGATCATCAGGCCGGAATTTAACTCGCTTTTTGATTCCAAACGCGAGCAGAACGAATCAGACATGCCGGCCGCGTCGATGGTGTATCTTATTGTGCCAATAGGTCTTGCGATTCTTTCATGGGTCATGCTGGCTGAGCGTTTCGGCAAATTTCGCTGGTGGGTGGCGGCGACTGTCTTTTTCGCGGCCCTCTTGCTGCAGGCGGTGGTTTATCAGGCAAATGGAGCCAATCGCCGAACGAGCTGGTATGACAGCCTGACGCAAGTTGTTCGCATGAAACGGTTTTGGATATTGGTGGTGGTGTCGGTTTCGGTGAATGTCTGCTGGCATTTTCTGGTGAACTGGATGCCGGGCTATCTGTCGCAGGATCGTGGAATGTCGTTCCTTAAGAGTGGTTTATTTGTGGCCCTGCCGTTTCTTGCGGCCGATGGCGGGAATTTGCTCGGCGGCTGGCTTTCTCGCGAGGTGGCCAGAAATTACCAGCTCACGGCCGCGCGGGCCCGCTGGCTGGTGATGGTGGGTTGTGCTGCGATGGTGAGCTCTGGGGCATTACTCGGGCTGGTATCAAGCAATGTGCTGGCAATCATTCTACTGGCGGTGATGGCGATGGGTACGGCGGGATTCATGGCAAACTATTTTGCGTTTTGTCAGGAAGTTTCGAGCCGACACACCGGGCTGATTGTTGGGCTTCTGGGTGGTTTGGGTAATCTGTTTGCGGGTGGATTTTTGCCATATGCCGGTCAGGTGAAGGATGTGACGGGTAGCTTTGCCCCGATTTTTGTGATTGTGGGAGTGCTTCCGCTGGTGGGTTTGGGAGCTTTGGGATTATTCTGGGGCTTTTCCGAGCCGATGGCCGAGGGGGAGTGAGGTCGAATCGGGCTGGACGGATTGCCGGAAATGCTGTAAAGAGTTTTGTTATCAGAACATTCGTGAGTAGGCATGAATCAAAAGGCAGGGAGGCCGGTGGTCATGCGAGTAAGAGCATTATTGTTTTTCCTTCTGATTGGCGCGTTCGGGTGCCGGCAGGTGCCGACATCACAGCGTGAAGAATCGCCACCGGCTGGGGTGGATGGCGTTATGGATATGGCCGAAGAAGGGCGGGACCAGGTGCCGATTGAAAAGGAACTGGCACCGCCAAAAGGATTTTTTGGCCGTCGAGGGAGCCTGAACGGGGGCTGGTCGAGTGAGTCAAACGAGATTGAGCGATCACTTGGCGTAAAATAAAAAACGTAAACTTTAAAAACGTAAAATTTGGATTTGTGTTGCAATTTCATTTTTTTGTTGCAATTACTCAAAAGTGTGGTTTATTCTGAAAATGCAATTTGAAACGATTGCATGGTCAGTCCGTGTGACAGCGGAATAGTGACCGACATCCTGAGATACGCTTCTACTTCTGCCACTGGCCTGGAATGGAGTTGACCCGATGAAGTATAGGGCTTCGCTTGTTGGGACTGACGCGAAAGAAGCGACGATGGGTATGATTGAAGCCGAATCAGCCCATCAGGCAATAGCGCGGGCGGAAGCGGCGTTTCCGAGCCCGTCGTCGATGTCGTATTATGTTTCGCTGGTGGATCCGACCAGTGAAGAAGAGCTGGATGAGCTCAGCCCTGAAGATTCACAGTCTCTCTCTGATTTTTCAGAGGATTTTGAGACGGATCATATCATTCGTAAGATCGATCCGGAGCCGGTTCGTCGTTATCCGATTTTTCAGGCAGCCAGGCTCAGGGAATTAAAAAAGTGGTCTCGAACGGCAAGAGAATTTGAATGGTTCACCGAGATCAGAAAAGCTGGTGATGACCATGTGTTGTTCGTAGGCTGGACGCCGATCCAGAGCCCTGAGGAGTGGGAATTCTTTCAGCGAAAATATCTGGCTACGCCCGAGGCAATGGCCTGGACCGAACACGACCCGGAAGCCTCTCGTTTTCGTGAGCTGGATCGTTATCCATGGGTTGAAAACCTCAGGCCCGAAGAAGATGAATTTGATCATGGAATGAATCAGTCATTTTTTTGGGACGATGACGATGACGACGACATCCCTTTCTGATTTGTACTTTTTGACCGTTACTCAATAAATACGGCAACAAGTGATCGCAAGGCGGCAAGGGCAAGGGCGGCTGCCAGAAGCTGCCGCATGGCAGTTTCTGTGAGACCCTTCAGGCCAAATTCCGAACCGATCCAGGCACCAAGCCCCGCGGCAGCAAGCCAGGCTGGAAGATAATCTGGCATTTGTGGCATGCGGCTGCCGACAACCAACAGCCCGACAACGGAATTGACAAGTGTGAAAAGGGCTGAAGTGCCCGCTGCCGATTTGCCGTCTGACCAATGTGCCAGAATCATAATAGGGCTGAGGAAGATGCCGCCACCGTTGCCGGTGAGGCCAGAGATCAGGCCGATTGTACCACCGGCGAAAGCCACAGGAATTGGCGGTGGTTTGCGGATGAGCTGGCCGCTTGCTGCTGCCTTGCGGGTGGATTGTAAAAGACGTGCTGAAGCGTAGAGCAACACGATGGCCACCATGATTTTATAGAGAGCTTCCGGCAGGTCGATCAAAGCACCGATCATGGCCATGGGGGCACCGGCGATGGTTGCCGGCCAGAAGACCGATCGGCTGAAATGACCGGCGCGAAGGAATTTCCAGCCAGTCATCGCTGAAACAAGAATATTCAGGGCAAGTGCTGTCGGTCGCATTTGAGCGGCCGAAATTCCGCCAACAGCCATGAGGGCGAGATAGCCTGAGGCGCCGCCCTGACCGATCGACGAATAAATGGTGGCGATCAGGAAGATGACCAGTGGCAAAATGATGTCGGAGCTTGACATGACACCTTCTGCAAGGGTGTGTTTTATAGATTCGCTCTGAGATAACAGTCTATCGAATCATGGGGGGTTGGTTCGATCGGTATTAAAAATAAAAAAAGCGGGCCCGAAAGCCCGCCTTTACGTTCAAGATCAGTCTTGAATCAGCTTATTACTTTTTGACGAAACCGCCAAACATCCTGGCCAGACTGCTGCCCGGAAGGGCCTTTTTGGCAGTTGGTTTGGCTGTGGCACCCGAAAGTGGGTTGGGGATCACGATATTGATTGGCGAGTTGCAATCGACCGGTGTGACAGGCACAGCGGCGACAGGCATTGAGCCGTAGGGGATGAGCGTATAACGCTTCGAGTGGTTCTTCAGGATGTCCTGATACTTGCCTTCATTTTTGTGGATGTAGGCCGTATCCCAGCCACCCGAACCAACGATGGTTTCGCGGATGTTGTCGGCACCGGCGTCCATGATGTTGCTGCCTGTGCCGCCGTCCACCTGATCAAAACCACCTTCGCCGGCTATCACATCGTCGCCATCGAAAGGCTTGAGCAGAGCGTGTGTCTGGTCTTTACGCAAAGGCTGTGTGGCCTTGATGCCGCCCCAGAGAACGTCGTTTCCATTACCGCCGTAGATGGTGTCATTGCCAAGGCCACCGACGATGAAGTCGTTACCGTCTTCACCCCAGGCGAGGTCGTTACCGTTGTTGAGGTTAGCAACGTCGTTGCCGGCACCCAGCACAACGACATCATTACCCGAGCCGGTGGTGATGGTGTCGTTGCCGGCTCCAGCGAAGATGGTGTTATTACCGTTGCCGGTATTGATCAGATCGTTGCCAACGCCAGTGACGATACGGTTATTGCCGTTGCCGACGAGGATAATATTGTTGCCATCGCCACCGAAGACGCAGTTGTTACCGTTGCCGAGGGTGACATTGTCGTTACCGGCTCCGGAATGGACTTCATTGTTGCCGTCCAGAGCGTCGATGAGATCGTCGCCGGGTTCTGGGAAGAAGACACCCTTGTAGGTGAACTCGCCCATCAGGTTGTTACCGGCACCGCCGTGGATGGTGTCGTTACCGATGTTGCCATTAATGGTGTCGTCGCCGTCGCCACCGTCGATCAGGTCAGGGGCACCCGTGGTGGTTGGGGTGATGACGATGCTGCCGATATAGTCGCAGTCGTCTTTACCACCATCGATGAAATCAACCTTGGCATCGCCGAAGAGGAGGTCGCCGGCACCGAGGCCATTGATCGTGTCAGAGCCAGTGCCACCGACGATGGTATTCGGTCCATCGGAACCGATCAGGAGGTTATTGCCTGGGCCACCGATGATGATCGAGCCGCCGGAGATATGGTCATTACCGGCACCACCTTCGACAACAATTGTCGCCTGTGTTTCAGCGACCGGATCAATTTCAATGGTGTCGGCCCCGAAGCCGCCATGAACGATCACGGCCGTGTTTGGCTTCGTGTTGAAGATGCGGACAGGAACGGCCAGACCGTTGACGCCAATTTGGTTCGCCGAATCAGCGGTGACGGTGATCGTGTCAGGCAGGTTAGTGGCCCAGGTGGAAACGGCACCGCCATTAGCGGTTGGGCTGAAGACGACGTCAACGACGCGAAGGTCGGTCGTCTCGAGGTTGCCGATGGCGACGTTGTCGCAATCGTTTCCGCCATTGACGTTGAGCGATTCAAGGTCGCCGATATGAGCGATTTCACCGCCCGCATGGGTCACGAGTACACGGTTGGCATCACCCAGACCAAGGCCAGGTGCTGAGCTGGCAGGGCCAGCAGTGAGTGGTGTGACGGAGAAAGCGTTCTTGACATTGGCGGCACCGGTGAATGAGGCAAAGTCATTGCCATCGCCACCATCGATCAGGTCGAAGCCGCCGCCAGCTGTCCAGATGAAATCGTCATTGCCATCGCCGCCAAAGAGGCTGTCGTTGCCGGCGTTGCCGTAGATGTCGTCATTGCCGCTGCCGCCGTCGATCTCATCAGCAGCCGAGCCGCCGAAGATCGAGTCGTTACCGCTGCCGCCGTAAATGGTGGTTGAGACAGAAATACCCGATGTGTCAATTCGGTCGGCACCATCACCGCCCATGACGCTCGTCGGGATCGTGTAAGGATTAATAAGGGGAGTGTTGGTGATTGTGGCTGTGTCATTACCGCCCATCAGGTCAACATGAATCACGCCACGGAAGGCATTCAAGTCGTTTGTGCTTGACTGGCCATTGACGGTGATAATCGTGCCCTGAAGTGCCTGCAACAATGAAACGACGTCATTATTCGCTGAACCTTCAACCAGAATCACGTCTTCAGCCTTACCGATGACGCGATTTCGGCCATTCCAGAGGCGAATCGTATCAGCGGCGGTACCGATGGAAGCATCGATAGTCACCCGGTATGGGTTGACACCCATAACTGGCGAATTGACATAGAACGAATCAGAACCTCGGCCACCCAGCAGTGTGACCAGCACAGGGGCTGTCAGCGAGCCGCTGGAACGGATATCGTCTTCGCCGTAAGAGCCATCAACGATGATTCCATCAACGAGAATCGAGCCGCTCATCGAAGCATTAACAGCCGTGACAGCCCAAGGCAATCCAGCCACATTGACTGCGGATGAACCGGAGAGCCAGATTGAATCGTTATTGGCCGTACCAAGCACTGAGAGCGTATCGGCCACGGAATCCTGGCCAAAGTTCGTGTTTACAATGGTGACAGCGGTGCCGGTGAGGTCGCCGATATTGAACGTGTCCTGACCCGAGCCGCCCGCCAGGCTTACCTGCTGAATGCTGGCGGTGAGGATGCTGGCTTGAAGCAGGCCGAGTGTGCTGGAAAGGTCAATCTGGGCCACGCCCTGAAGCCGATCGTTGATGAAGAGACTGAAGATGTTACCGTTGGCGGTGTCGCCTGTGAAGAAAATACTATTCTCGCCGGTGCCGCCGTCGATGTAGTCGTTTCCGTCGCCATAAGCCCAGAAGAATAGGTCGATGTCGGCACCGCCGTAGATGAGATCCTTACCGGCATTGCCGGTGATCTCGTCGGAACCACCGTTACCTTCGATATCATCGTTAGCTGATCCGCCTGTGAGAGTATCGTTGCCCGAGCCACCGTAAAGGCTGACTGGAACGGTCATCAGGGCCGCATTGATCTGGTTGTTACCTTCGCCACCCATGACACTCGTTGGTACCGAATAGCCAATGAGTGCCGCGGTATCGTTGCCGCCCATGAGGTCAACATGAATCACGCCCTGGAAGCCGGTGAGGTTGTTGGTGCTTGAGCGGCCATTGACGGAGAAGACGGTGCCTTCGACAGTCTGCTCGACGATCACTGTGTCGTTATTGACTGAGCCATTGATCAGAATCAGATCATCTGGCGAGCTAAAGACCTGGTTTCGGCCGGCGAGCAATTGAATTGTGTCGGGCAGGGCACCCTGTGTCGAATCGATCAGGACGCGGACAGGATTGACACCCATCAGACCAGTGTTAGCAATGATATAGTCAGCGCCACGGCCACCGGTCAAAGTCACGAGCACGGGGCTCGTCAGTTCGCCGGAAGCAAGCATTGTGTCATCGCCAAGGTTACCATCGACAAAAATTCCATCAACCAGCAGGTTGCCGTTCATTGCGGCGTTAATCGCATTGACAGCCCATGGCAGGCCGGTGACTTGTGACAAATTGCCACCCGTCACGCGAATATCGTCGTTATTGGTTGTACCGACGACGTTGAGTCTATCAGCAACAGAGTCCTGACCGAAATCGAGATCAACCGTCAGCACCGAAGTGCCTGAGAGGTTCTGAATTTCGAAGAAATCCTGACCCGTTCCACCTGCCAGATTCAATTGCTGAACCGATGACGTTGTGATGACGCCACTGAGCACGCTGAACTGGTCGGATACAGTCACATCAACAGCCTGATTGGCTGTCAGGTTCGGCCGGGCGTTAAATTGATTACCGGCAACTGGGCTACCGAGGAACGACATCACGTTATTACCGGTGCCGCCATCAACGGTATCGCTGCCATCGCCAAAGCTCCAGGCGAAACTATCGGCATCGGCACCACCAACGAGCGAGTCGTTGCCCAGGCCGCCAATAATCGTATCAAGCCCTTCACCGCCATCGATATAGTCGGCTGCGCTGCCGCCAGTGAGGGCGTCATTGCCAGATTCACCAAAAATGGTTGTGGCGGCCGCGGCTGTCTGGGCCTGAACAATGTCGTTGCCTTCGCCAGCATGCACATTCACGGCGATGGTGCCATTGTTTGAGAGAGTGATCTGGTCGTTTCCGGCCAGGCCGTAAACATCGATCAGCTCAACATTGGTGACGACGTTTGTACTGGTGTTTGAATTCACGCCGATAATCACAACGCCGGCAGCCGATTGATCGACACTGATCTGGTCAGGGCCATTGGTGCCTTCGACGAGAATGGTGTCGAAGCCATCGCCACCATCGATTGTGTTGGAACCGTAAGGCACGATGAAGGTGTCGTTGCCGGCACCGCCCAGCAGAATGGCATCGGCAGAGAGCAGGTCATTACCGTCGTTGCCTTCAATTCGAATGATTGAAAGGGCATCGGCCGCGGCTGTGGATGTGATGGTGTCGTTGCCGTCAAGGCCACGCACAGTCAGATCGTTATTGATCTTGCCGGCGGGGCCGACCATTCGGAAGAGATAGGAGAGGCCGGAAACACCCAGCAATGTGGTGTTATAAGGGATGGAATTGATAAGCAGGTTGTCGGAATTATTTGTGGCATCCGCAATCACCTTGGCAGAAGCGGCATACTCAAAATTAAATGCAACTCTGGTAACTGCGATTCCGGACATATCCTGAATTACGCCGGTTGCCTGTGACTGGATACCTGACACCAGATTGGTTGATTCAACATCATTGGCGACAAAGCCCTGATTTACATCGCCGTTGTAGGCCAGTGCATAAGCAGTGAAGTAGCGTTCGATTGAAAAATTATTGATGCTATTGCCGAGGCCAAAGGCATCAACATTATCCTGACCACCGCTGCCTGTGAGGCTGTCGAGCCCATCGCCTTCATTCCAGATGAAGTAGTCAACACCGCTGCCACCGATGGCTGTGTCATTACCACGGTTGCCCTGAATCTGGTTATTGGCATCTCCACCCGAAAGATAATCATCAGCCAGGCCACCATTGAGCGTATCATCACCGGCTTCGCCGTAGAGCGAAACGGCCGCGGCAAGCCCGGTGGCGTCGATCAGGTCATCGCCTTCGCCGCCATGCACATTGATGTTGATGGGCCCATCACCCGTCAGCTTGACGGAATCGTTGCCCGAAAGTGCATAAACATCAATCAGCTCAACATTCGCAACACTGTTTGTGCTTGACAAGGCATTGACGGTGATTGTCACTTGCCCGGCGGCTGTTTCGTTGACGCTGATGGTATCAGGGCCATTGGTTCCGTCCACCAGAATGGTGTCGAAACCGGTGCCACCGTCAACCAGATTCGCCCCGACCGGAATCAGGAAGGTATCATTACCTGCACCGCCGAGGAGAATGGCATCGGCGCTGAGTGTGTCGTTGCCATCGCCGCCATCAAGTGTAATGAGAGCTAGTGCATCAACGGCAGGTGTGGTCTTGAGTGAGTCATTACCGCCCTGACCACGAATTGTCAGCGCATTGTTAGCACTGTTGGCTGTGGCGATGAAACGGAACTGGTAGGGCAGGCCGTTAATGTCGATGAGCGTCGGAGAATATGGATTCACAGCAGCCATGAGATTATCGTCGGCATTACCGCCATCGACCGTCACCGATGCTGTGGCCGCCTGATCAAAGAAGAAGGCAAGGCGACCAACTTGAATGCCGTCCATGAACTGTACGCTGGCTGATGCAACCGATCCGACCCCGGCAATAAATTCAGCAGTTGGAATGCTGTCCGCTTCGAAGCCCTGTGCAGGATTACCGTTATACTCCATGAAATAAACGGTATTGTAGCGCTTGACGTCGAAGAAGTTGGGTCCACCGGCGTTGCCCGTGGCGGTGATGTAATCCGCCCCACCATTACCGGTGAAGTAATCGAAGCCATCGCCTTCATTCCAGATGAAGTTATCGGTTCCGGCTCCACCATCGACGACATCATCGCCAGTGCCGCCCAAGAGCGTATTCCAGCCATCGCCACCGTAGATGTAGTCGTTGCCCGTGCCACCTGTCAGGGAGTCGTCGCCTGATTCGCCGTAAAGGCTGACTGGGACAGTCATGCCGCTGGCATTAATTCTGTCATTGCCCAGGCCGCCGGAAACAGAGGCAGACAAGCCAAATCCGGCAAGATTGACAACGTCATTCCCGCCCAGAGCATTAACCTGAATCACTCCAGCAAAACTGCTGATATCGTTCGAGCTTGAAAGACCCTGAACGGATTGTGTGTAGATCAGCCGACCGGTGGGGTCGGTTGACAGGTTGATGATTTCGGTGTTTTCCGTGCCTTCGAATTTCAGGACATCGGCCGATCCGCCAATGACCTTGTTATTACCATTCCTCAGCAGGATGGTGTCGGCGTAAAAGTCATCGCCGATATCAATTGTGATTCGATTTGGATTAGTGCCCACAACTGGTGAGTTGATACGAAAATCATCCTTGCCGGCACCACCCTTAAGTGTGACCAGTATCGGAGCTGTAAATGCACTTGCCGTGATGTTTGTATCCTCACCAGTGCCACTATCGATCAGCAGGCCGTCAATCAGGGTGGAAGCTGAGAAATTGGCCCCCTGAATGTTTACCTGCCATGGCAGGCCGATGATGTTTACATCTGCCGAGCCATTAACAATGATGTAGTCGGAAGCAGTCGTTCCCCTGACTGAAATCAGGTCGGCGGAACTGTCATTCAGGATGTTGACATTCACCTGATTAATGCCGGTATTGAGCAGGTCGCCAATGGCGACATTATCAGCACCCGTGCCACCACGCAGGCTGACCTGTTCGACTTCACCGCCAGCAATCACATTGCCGGCGATCAAAACTTCAAAAAGACTTGAAAATTGGGCATTTGGTCGCAGCTCGATATTGTTGGAGCCAAAGAGTGTGCCGCCTACGGAGAGAGCATCGGAGCCTGTGCCACCTTCGACCGTATCGCTGCCGTTAAACTCGCTCCAGAGAATCAGGTCGTTATCAGCACCACCCGAGAGGATGTCGTTGCCCGCACCACCACTGATGATGTCGTTACCGGCTTCACCGTAGATGGAATCGTTGCCATTGGAACCAGCGATGTTGTCGTCGCCTTCACCGCCAAATGCTGTGCCCGATGCCAGCCCGAAGCTGATGGAGTCGTTACCCGAACCGGCATAGGCCAGGAATGTGCCGCCCTCAGGGCCTGAGAAGGTGTCATTGCCGGCACCACCGTCCATCACGAAATTGCCGGATGAATTGCCAAAGGCATTGAGGTCGTCGTTACCTTCGCCGCCAATCTGGTAAAAGTTGACAAGGCTGGTGATGGCTGAAATCACCTGGAGGAAGTCGTTACCGCTATTGCCTGAGAGTGTCAGATTTTCGGCATCGGTGAAGGTGCCATTGACCGTGAAGTTGTAATTAATCGATTCAACGCCACTGACATTTTCAGCGGTCAGGTTGTCATCGCCGACAGTGCCTTCAACCATGACAGAATCAGTACCGGCACCACCCGCGAAATTGGCGAGCTGGCTTTCCTGATTGATGATGAATTTGTCATTGCCACTGTTGCCGAAGAAATTTAATGTGCCGCCGGCATTGCCAAGGCTCTGGAAGGTGTCATTGCCGCCTTCACCCGTAATATTGATGACGGATGTCGGTGTGATACCGGTGATCAGGACTTCGCCTGACAGACCAGCGACCAGCAATTCACCGGGAGCAATCGGGCCACTGACGTTCGAATTGCTGTCGAAAGTTCGAATCGTATCGTCGTTGTAGCTGCCCTGAACGGCAATTCCATTTGAGCCGTCGAGCACAAGACTGCCGACATTCAGCGCAGTTGTCTGGCCAGTGCCGGCCGTATTACTGATCAGGAAGCCGGACGGAATGGCTGTGATAACGCTTGATCCACCCGCAACACTTTCAACATAAACTTCGTTATATCCGGTTCCACCGTCGAAGTAATCAAATGAATTGACGGAGGCGGCTGCAACGATCAGATCATCAAAATCATCGCCACCGTAGAAGAGGTCTGTGCCGGGGCCGGTGTTGAAGCTATCTTCACCAGCCTGACCATAGGCCGTCACTCTATGTGCATTAGAAGCTGCCAGCGATGAAACGAAGTCATCGCCTTCGGCGAGAGTAGCAAAGATAGGCACTGGAGTTGTGCTGTCGCCGATGGCCTGAAGGGCGTCGTCGCCGGTGGAACCCTGCACGGAAATCTGTTCGATATCCGTAAGATTTGCCAGATAGGTAATTCCGTTGATTGTCACCTGAGCCGGAGCGGCATTGTTTTGGGTGACGATGAAATCGTTATCGGCACCTACCGACCCGCTAACCAGCAGGATGTCAGTGCCAAGCCCGCCAATGACAGTGTCGAGCCCGCTCGAAAGCAGGAAGAGGTCATCACCCGCACCACCGTCGAGCGAATCATTACCGGCACCACCCTGGAGGGTGTCATTGCCATCGCCACCAACGAGAGTCGCGTCGGCTGAGAGGAAGTCGTTGCCTGCACCGCCGGAGAGAGAAATCTGAATCCCGGCTTCTGTACCTGCTGCGGCCTTGATGGAGTCATCGCCGGCGTTGCCATTGATGCCAAGAAGGTCGGCGGTGTCTGAGCCAGAAACTTTCAGCAGATAGCCGAGCCCGGTGGCACGAATCAGGCCGGTGAGGTCGCGATCAATCAGAATTTCATTGTTACCGACAGTTGCCTGAGCTGAAACAGTGTTAACGCCTGTACCAGCCGCAAATTCGATCACACTTGTGGCTGACTGGCTGACATCGTTGATAGCCAGCGAGTCATTCTCGTTGCCCAGATCAATGTAGTAGGTCTCTGTGTCATAAAGGTTAATTGTCATTCCGCCTGAAGTGACAATCGCGGCGCCCAGCTGAGAACCCATGCTGACGGCTTCAGCCGCGGCTGTACCCTGCAACCAGAGGAGGTCGTTGCCTGTGCCGCCATCGATCTTGATCGTGCTGGCATTGACGCCGACGATGAACCAGTCAGCACCGGCACTACCGTCGAGTGTGTCAGCACCGCCGCCGGCTGTGATGGTATCAATGCCATCGTTTCCATCGACATAGTCGTTTCCAGTACCGGCATCGATCACGTCGTCGCCCGAACCGCCGGAAATCGTGTCGTTGCCGGCTGAACCAGTGATTGTATCGTGGCCTTCATTGCCAAAGATCTGGGAAACAGCATTGGCCGTGATCGTGTCGTTGCCTACACCGCCGTAGATCACAATGGTGCCATAGGCAGGGCCGGAAATATTATCGTTTCCGTCGCCACCATAAAGATGGAAGCTGAGATCAACCGGCCCGGCGGGCAGATTGAGAACCTGAATCGTATCGTTACCGGCAAGTGCATCAGCAACAATCACTTCGGCTGACAGAACGACGCTTTTTGTGGAGCCGTTGTAAGTGAGCGACTGAGTGGCGAGATCGGCAATCAACACATCGTTATTGACCGTTCCCTGAACCGAAACCGTATCAGTGCCTGCACCACCGTCAAACGCAGAGTTCACACTTTCATTGGTGACGACGAGGGTGTCGTCGCCCGAATCGCCGAGGAAGACGACAGTGGCGTTGGAATTACCAAGGCTCTGGAATGTATCGTTGCCGCCCTGGCCCTGAATCTGAATAAGCTGACCAGCCAGTACATTGGAAGCGAGCAGATTCACGCCCAGGCCACTGATAAGAAGTGAATTCAGTGGTAATGCAGGAACAATATTCGATTTGGAATCAAAGGTGCGAATGGTGTCATCAGCATTCGTGGCTGAAACAGTCAGGCCTGCTGATGTTGCGGACTGAAGAATCAGAATGTTATCTACATTGCGGGCATTGGTTGTCGCGCTGCCGGGCACGGAATTTGAAATGTCAAACCCGCCGGCAATCAGCGAAATGGTTGTATTGCCTCCAGCAACGTTCTGAATGGTGATCTGGTTCTGACCCGT
>JBILGL010000447.1:0-4163 GCA_044351075.1 Isosphaeraceae bacterium
GAACGGGATAGTAACAGGCAGGGCCATGAGGATGGAGACTGGCAGCGTCCAGCTTTCAAATTGTGCCGCCAGCACGAGATACATGAAGATCACAGAAATGGCGATCGCCTGCACCATGTAAAACAGAGTTTCTTTCATGGTGTCGGCCTGGCCGGTGAGCTTGATACCGTAAGCGGAAGGGAGATTCATCTCCTTAATTGCATCCTCAGACCGCGTGGTGGCCTGCGAAAGCGAGATGGTATCGGGGTTCCCAAGCACGGTCACAATACGCTGTCGGTCGAGTCGTTCGATCTCGGTCGGACCAGTTTTCTGATCAAGCCGGGCCAGGCTTGAGAGCTTCACCAGGCCAGCCTTGGGCGATGGTAAAGTCATTTTATAAAGATCTTCCTGCGATTGACGGTCCCGCTGATCGGCTCTCAGCCAAACGTCATACTGCTCTGTTCCATCCTTGAAATTCGTAATCGGCAGGCCACCGACAAGCACCCGAAGCGAATCGGCGATGGTGGCGACCGGAATTCCCAGATCACTCGCCTTTTCGCGGTCAATGGCGACCTGAAATTCTGGTTTTCGAAGGGCAAGCGTGGTGTCGAGGTCGGTCATTCCGCCCTGATCTTTCAGCCGGTTCATCAGCTCAGTGGCATAGGCCTCAAGCTGATTAATGTCAGGGCCACCAATGTTAATTTGAAACGTCTGGGCGCGGCGGCCGCCCTGAAAGGCTGAAACGTCATTCACACCCGTGCGCAGGTCAGGATAATCCATCAGCATCTTTCGGGCTTCTGCCTGAAGGTCAAACTGAGTCGTTGCTGTTGTTCGTTCTTCAAGCTCTGTCATTCGACAATAAATAGAGGCTCTGGTCACATCGCCCTGGCCTTTGACTGCCCGTGACGTATTCGTCACGCCCACTGTCGAAAAGATATTGCGGAGCTCCGGCAATTTACTGAGCTTCGCTTCAATTTCACGAACAATTCCATCGGTGCGCTGAAGAGTGTAGCCCTCGGGCGTCGTAATTGAAATTTCAAATTCGCTCTGATCGTCTCGTGGAATCAGCGTAAAGCCCATGATCCCGCCAATCGGATAGGCTGAAGCAATCACGCCGATTGTCAGCAAAATAATGATAAACTTGTGTCGGAGAGACCAGCCCAGAATCGCCACATAGCTTCCTTCCAGCACCCGCCAGAGCAAGCCCGACTTGCTGGCCGCATGCCCATGCCCTTCGCCTTCAAGCTTCAGAAATCGGCTGCAAAGCATCGGCGTGAGGGTGAAGCTCACAAAAAGACTCATGCCAATGGCAAATGCAACCGTAAGACCGAAACTGGAGAAAAATCGCCCCACTATCCCGCCCATAAAGCCAATCGGCACGAAAATTACAATCAGCGAAAGGCTCGTCGCCAGCACCGCCAGCGCAATCTCTTTGGTGCCGATAATGGACGCTGTCAGGCCATCCATCCCGTCTTCTTCCATATGCCGGAAAATGTTTTCGTGAACCACTACGGCGTCATCTATCACAATACCGATGGCCAGAATCAGCCCAAGCATCGTAATGTTGTCAATTGTGTAACCCATCACCGACATAAACATGAAGGTCGGTACGATCGATGTCGGAATGGCAAGTGTCGCAATAATCGTCGTTCGCCAGTCGCGGATAAAAAGCAGAATCGTGGCTGAAACCAGCACAGCGGCCAGCACCAGGTGGAATTTTACTTCTTCAATCGATTTCACAATAAAGCGGCTCTGGTCGCGGATAATCTCAACTTTGATATCGTCAGGCAGGCTCTGGCGAATCTGCTCAAGCCTTGTTTTCAGCTTCTCCACCACCTTCACTGTGTTTGTGCCCGACTGCTTCTGAATTACCAGGCTGACAGCCGTCTGGCCATCAAGTCGTGTCAGCGACCGCGGCTCTTCAAATGAATCTTCAGCCCGACCAATATCTTTGACACGTATCGGATACCCGCCTCGATTCGTGATAATCAGGTCGCCAAATTGCTCCGCTGTATTGAGCCGCCCCAGCGTTCGCAGCACCACTTCCCTCGCACCCTGATCAATTCGTCCGCCGGGAACCTCCAGGTTCTGCGAAACCAGCGCCGATCGCACATCCTCGACCGAAAGCTCGTGCCCAGCCAGTTTCTCAATATCCACCACAATATTAATCGCCCGGGTCTGGCCGCCTGAAATCGAAATGTTCCCGACACCGTCAATCGTCTCCAGCCGCTCTTTCAGCTGCCGCCTCGCGATTTCAGTCACTTCGCGAATATCACGACGACCGGAAACGACAAGGGTAAGAACAGGAATCGAGCCCGTCTCAAATTTGTCGATAATCGGTGTTTCGGTCTCTGTCGGCAGCGTTTGCAGGATGGTGCTTACCTTGTCCCGCACTTCCTGCACACCGACATCGCCATTTTTCGAGAGCACAAACTGCACGGTAACGACCGAAACGCCTTCGTTGCTGATCGATCGCAGCTCCTGAATTCCGGAAACTGTATTGATGATATCTTCCAGTGGTTTCGTGACAGTTGTCTCAATCTCTTCCACGCTGGCCCCGGGCAGCACGGTTGTTACGGTGCAGACCGGGAAATCAACGTTGGGGAATTGATCAACGCCCAGAGAAAAATACGAGAAAATGCCAAGCACCACCGGCACAAGCATCAGCACCCAGGTGAAAACAGGGCGGCGGATACAAATCTCCGAAATTGTCACTGAAGCTCTCCGGAAGGCTTATATTCTATATCTCAGGGCGGCGAAACGCATCGGTTCTATCTCTGTAGGATCAGCCGGCCTGTTTGGGCTGACTTTCGGCTGCCGGCTTGGCCACAGGCTCTTTCGCAGGTGCTGCGGTTTTTGTATCGGTGGCTGATTTTTCGCCATCTTCCTTCAGTTCTTCGGGCGTCTTGATCCGCACCGGCGAACCATCGGCAAGCTGGCTCTGGCCGCTGATCACGACATCGCCGCTTCGGGGCAGGTCGCCAACGACTTCAATAAAATCAACACCCTCTGTATCCGTGACCACTCTGACTTCTTTCACAGCCTTTTTCGTGGGCGATTTTTCATCGTCAACCACCAGGAAGACTTTTGTCACACCCACAGTCCGTATCACGGCTTCAATCGGCACCACAATGCCCGAGCTTTTCCGGTCAACCATCACATCGGCCTTGGCAAAACCACCCGGATGCAGGTCATTCTGCGTGTTCGGAATGGTCGCTTCAAGCTGGAACGTACGAGTCACCGGGTCCACCGACGGATTCACTCGCGTCACCTTGCCTGTAAAACTTCGGCCTTCAATGGACGATACCTCCAGCGTCACTTCCTGCCCCACCTGCACCTGGTTGGAATATCGCTCAGGCACTTTCGCCAGATATTTCAGCGGGTTTTCAATCACCAGCTCCGCCACTGACTCGCCATCACGAATAAATTGGCCTTCAGAGACCAGACGCTTGGTAATTGCATATTGAAATTCATTGCCATTCGGCGGCAGCGTCTTGGGCTGGGGTATGCGAATCGTCATCTCAGCAAGTGTCTGCTTGGCAACATCAATCGACGCCTGTGCAACCTGTGCTCCGGCAAAAATTGCCGAAGCCAGAACCCGTGCCGCGTTCAGGCCCGCCTCGGCTGCCCGCACGTCGTTTTCAGCATCCTGAAGCTCCTGCGCTGAGCCTGCACCACGCTGGCTGATCGCTCGCTGACGCATCAAATTCTGCGACGCCTTCTCAAGTGCGATCTTTGTCTGTATGACAGATGGAACATTGTCGATATCCTTTTCCGTCAGCTTCTGCGGCAATTCCTGAAAGCCAAGCCTGGCCACTTCCGCCTGAAAAGTTCGCTCTGCCTGCACCAAGGCCAGACGTGCATCAATCGGGTCAAGCTCTACCAGCACCTCGCCAGGCTTCACGCGGTCGCCTATATCGTGATTCACCTTCAGCACCCGGCCACCTTTTTTCGCCCCAAGCTGAAACTCTTCCCAGCCCTTCAGGCTGCCCACCACATCAATCCTCCGCTCAATCGCCCGCACCACCAGCGGCTTGACCGTGATCGGAATGACTTTCGGCCCCGTCTCCACCGCCACCTGCTTCTGGCCTTCACCACAGCCTGAAATAAGGCCAATGGTCATAAGCATTACACCGGTAAAAGTCAGAATTCGGGCGGGAATAAACGGGCAGGTTTTCACGATA
>JBILGL010000448.1:0-4157 GCA_044351075.1 Isosphaeraceae bacterium
CACCTTCACCTACGATGGCGAAAGCCACTGGTTTGAAGGCTCCATGCTCGTCGGAATTTACCTGATTCTTGGTTTGGGCTTTTATCATCTTTCCTGATGATTATTTCAGCGATTAAAATTCATGCATCATCGGTGAATATCACAATGCCAATGATTCGTGCGGTCGTGGCCCAATCGCCTGATCAATCATGGCAGTGCCTGCGACAGCCCCAGTGGATGGCCCTCCTCCGTCGCGACATTTCTGCCTCAACATGGCCCCGATTTTTCATCGATATCAGCGAGGAAAACTATCAGCAACTTATCCAACAATTGAAAGACTATCGGACAATTGATATTGATTCCATGAATTCTTTGCTTGACAGTCTGGCTCTTGTTAAACTCGATCATTCTGCCAGCTCTTCTACGATCATTCCTGAAAAGAAGTCAACATGAGAACACTTCAAAAATCACAGTGCCAATCGATCAAACTGATCATTCCACTGGCTCAATTCTGGTTATTCTTCATTTTATCCGTTTCATTGGTTCAAGCCCAAACCTCAACTGAAAGGCTCGCCTTCTGGCCATTGAAAATCAATGCCGACGCTTCAGATGCTGCGATAAAAGTAATCAAATCATCGGGCTTGATATTTGAATCCGCCGGTGAGGGCAAACCCCGGCCGACATCCGTCTGGGATGGCCGCACAAGTCTGATCGAAGCCACTGGCACCGATCGCCTGCAATTTGGGCGAAACTCTTTCAGCGTCAGCCTCTGGTTTAATATCGACGGTGCCGACGACGACCTGCCCGGCGATCTCGTCAACCATTTTGATCATGAGAATCAGACTGGCTGGTCGCTGGCCATCACCGGCCGAAGCGGGCTCGTGCATAGCCAGTCTAACCATCGTCAGATCAGCTTTGGGATCAACGATAATCGTCATGATGCTGCCTGGCGGCCACATGGCCGCCCCGGTCAGGCCGTTTACGTGCATGCCCTTGCCGTGCACCAGGGCCAGCTTTATGCCGGAATCTGCGACCCAGCCAAAGGCCGACAGGGCGGCGTCTTCCGGTTCCAGCCCCCTGATCGGTGGATCGACACACAGGCCCCCGTGCGGGCCAATGCCGTCACCTCACTGGCTGTCTTTCAAGGCGAACTTTATGCTGGAACCGGCAAATATCGCCTGGCTGGCTCGGCGCTGGAAGAGTCCACAAATGAAACGCTGGGCGGCGAAATATTGAAATTAGACGATCATGGAAAATGGTCGGTCGTCGGCAAACTGCCTGAAACCGAATCTGTCGGTGGGCTGGTTGTATTTCAAAATCAGCTTCATGCCAGTTCGCTTTATCGCCCTGCCGGTTTTTTCCGAATGGAAAAGCCTGGTCAATGGCAAGGCCTGTCAACACCGGGCGGCAAGCGACCCGAAGCCATGGCCGTGCATAACGACCGGCTTTATGCCACCGGCTACGACGAAGGTCATGTGTATGAATATAACGGGCGCAACTGGGCAGACCTTGGCCAGCTTGGCACCAACACACAAACCTACGGATTTGCAGTATATCGTGGCGAGCTTTATGTCTCGACATGGCCAGAAGGCAAAGTTTACCGCCTTGAACGCAAAAAAACGTGGGTTGACTGCGGCCGACTCGGCGAAGAGCTGGAAGTCATGGGTCTGGCCGTACATAATGGCTCGCTCTTTGGCGGCACGCTTCCAACCGCTCAAGTTTACCGCTATCTTGGCGGGCAAAAGTGGCTGACGACAGGCAAAACCGACCCCACGCCCGACGTCAAATATCGTCGCGCCTGGAGCATGGCTGAATTCCAGGGCCGGCTCTTCTGCGGCACACTCCCCTCAGGGCAGGTTTTTTCGTATCAATCAGGTGTCGTTTGCACCATCGATCAGCCCGTTGGCCCTGGCTGGCATCACCTGGCTGCAGTTCGAGGAACTGATTCACTCAGGCTCTATCTTGACGGTCGCCTGGCCGGCGAAACTAAAAGCAGCATGGCAGGCGAAATCAACATCAAGCCAAATACAACTCTCAAAATCGGCCACGGCGTAAACGACCATTTCCGCGGCCGCCTGCGCGATCTTGCCATCGAGTCAGGTGCCGCCAGTGCCGATTCAATTTCCAGGCAATATCAATTGGAAATGCCCTGAGATCTATGTGATCTCAATTTCAAATTGCAACTGTAAATGACTTTTCTTTCACAGCCGACAAATATTTCACCTTTCCCGACAGCCCTCTTGGCTGAAATGGCTTGAACTGGGAACTTGAAGTGGTCAAATCCCGGTACGATTGTCTGAAATCTGTGAAAAAGAGCAGGGCATCCTCAGTGCCAGCAAGGAATCATCATCATGCAAATACTCTATCGATGCTTCTCTTTCTTTGGTCTGGCGATGCTTTTCAACATGGCGACCGCCGCTGAAACGCGTACACAGCAGGCATTGAAGCAGCCAGATATTGAGCATGTAGTGGTTTATCGTGAGGAGGGCCGATTCGCCGGCTGGCCGGCAAATCACGGCATCTGGATCTGGGGCGATGAGATCCTCACTGGCTTTTCGCGCGGGTTTTACAAAGATCTTGGCAATTTTCACAATATCGACCGCGATCGGCCAGAAGAAATGCTGCTGGTTCGCAGCACTGATGGCGGTCGAACATGGTCTGTGGAAGAGCCTCAGCCCAAAGGTATCATGATCGGAACAGCCGCCGTAAGACATGGAACAATGCCTGAGGGAACCAGAGACGAGACCCTGATCGACCTTCATGAGCCGATTCATTTTACGCACCCCGACCTGGCTTTTTCGATCCGTATGGAAGACAAGGACGCCGGCGTCTCCCGCTTCTTCTATTCCTACGATCGTGGCCGCCATTGGAAAGGGCCGTTTCGGCTGCCACTCTTTGGCCAGAAGGGGGTGATGGCACGGACGGATTACGTCGTCGATGGCCCTCGCGAATGTACTCTCTTTCTGACGGCCTCCAAGGAAAATGGCAAGGAAGGACGTCCCTTCGCTGCCCGCACGACTGACGGCGGTCTGACCTGGCAATTCCTCTCGTTCATCGCACCCGAACCGAAGGGCGTTGGCTACTCAATCATGCCCTCAACGGTGAGAATTTCGCCAACAGAACTGCTCAGCACGGTTCGAGAGCTGGAAGTCCCAAATAAAAGCTGGATTGACGCTTACGCCTCAAATGACAACGGCAAAACATGGTCATTCCGTTCCAGACCGGTCGCCGATACGGGCGAAGGCAATCCTCCATCGCTGCTCAAGCTGCCAGATGGGCGACTTTGCCTGATTTACTGCGTTCGCAAGGCCCCCTACAAGCTTGAGGCACGATTGAGCGGCGACAATGGCCGATCGTGGAGCGAGCCGGTCGTGCTGCGTGACGATCTTGGCGGCCGCGACGTCGGCTATCTGCGGTCCATCCTCAGGCCCGATGGCAAAATCGTCTCCGTTTATTACCTCCATGTGAAGGGCAACCCCACTCGATTCATCGGCGGCACGATCTGGAAACCAGAACCGAAATAACCACCGAATGTGATCATTCATCTGCCCTTGACCTGCCGACTATACCAGAAGAGTGCTATTAACCTATTCTGAGGCTGCTTCTCAATAGACCTGATAAATCAGGAAGGAATAAGATAAATGCCAAAAATCACCATTGAAAATGGTCCTGTCGTGGAAGTTGCGGAAGGCACCAAGCTGGTGTTGGCCGTGGTCGATGGCGGAACCGACATCCTCCACCGCTGCGGCGGCAATTCCCGCTGCACCACCTGCCGCGTCGAAATTCTTGAAGGCGATGCCGGCGAAATCAGCCCGATGGAAGCCGAGCGTATCGCTCGCGAAGCGGATTGGCCTGCCAATCGTCGCCTGAGCTGTCAGGTGCGTGTGTCTTCTGACCTCACCGTCCGAGTGCTTAACACAGCCACCTCTACCGGAATGCCCGCCGGGCCGCGGCCAATTGATTGATTATTCGCCCAGCGATGCATTAATCTGTGTGAAACAACCAGCAAAAGCCGTTAGCCGCCATCGCCTCAGGCGGCTCGGCCATTGGGCTTACAGCGGAGATTAATGCGATGCGAAAGATCCTCTTAGCCTTCCTATTAAGCATCATTGTCGGGCTGCCTCTTGCCCATGCCCAGTGGAAGCCGGCCCCGGTGCCCATCTTAACCCCCTGGGCCG
>JBILGL010000670.1:0-11301 GCA_044351075.1 Isosphaeraceae bacterium
GAAGGAGAAACCCAATTCCGAGAAGAAGGTGGCCATCGTTTATTTTAAAGGCCCGGGTCAGAACGCCATGGTCGCCAGCGGCCTCGAAGTCGGGGCTTCGTTGTTGAACATGTTGAAAACGATGAAGGAAGCCGGATATGTCACTGGCGAACTTCCGGAAAATGCGAAAGCGATGGAAGAGGAAATCCGCCGCCGTGGACCGGTTCTCGGGCCTTATGCAAAAGGCGAAATCGAATCGTTCGTAAAAACCGGTTCGCCGGAGTTCATTAAGGCTTCGGATCTCGAAGCCTGGGCGAAAAAGCGGCTCGACCCGAAAATGTATGACGCCGTCGTGAAACAATATGGCCCCCCGCCCGGGGATTATCTGGGAATCGAGCGTGACGGCGCGAAGGGAATCGCGCTGCCACGCTTGCAATTCGGCAATATCGTGGTGCTGCCTCAGTCACTCCCTGCCATCGGAGAAGACACGGAACGTCTGGTTCACGGTGCGAAACTGGCTCCCCCCCACAGCTACCTGGCGACATACCTCTGGGCAAGATATGGCTTTCAGGCCGATGCCCTGATCCATTTCGGCACGCATGGCAGCCTGGAATTCACGCCCTGGAAGCAGAATGCCCTGTCAGATCTCGACTGGCCGGACGCTCTCATCGGCGACCTGCCGCACCTGTATGTCTACGTCATCAACAACATCGGCGAGGCCGTCATCGCCAAGCGCCGCAGCTATGCGACGATCCTGTCGCACCTGACTCCGCCGATGACGGAATCGGGGCTTTATGGGCCCCTCAAGAATCTGCAGGATACGATCGGCCGTTACGATTCGACGACCGACGAAGCGCTCAAGGTCGAACTGGAGAAATCCATCCGCAAGCTCGTCCTCGAAACGAATCTGCAAAAGGATCTGAAACTGGAACTGGCTGACGCGAAGCCGCTCGACGAGGATCAGATCGAGTCCGTGCATGATTATCTGCACTCCGTCGCGGACGAAAAGATCACGCGAGGTCTTTACGTGCTCGGTCGCCCCTATGCCGATGTCGAAGCCGAAGAAACGGCGAGGCTGATGTCGCAGGACGCCGTTGCCGTCGGAGAGGCCCGAAAACGGATCGATGCCGGGAAAGAATCGGAGAAGGCTCTGGATGACGCTTCCGCTTTCGAAAAGAACTATCGAGAGCCAGCAAGAAAAGCGATCGGAGCGATCCTGGCGGGCCGTTCGAAACCCGCGGAATTCACCGATCCTGTCGATGCCGGCAGGATCCTCGCCTGGGACACGGCACACCCGACGATTTCGGATGACGCTCTATTCGCCAGGTTCGTCAGTCTCGGCTCGATATCCGGAGGAAAGCCTCGCCGGCCTGAGAACGCAGGCAAATCCGGTGGGCATCCGGGAAATGTCCCGAAACAGAATGCCTCAAGCGAAAAGCTGGAATTGCAATTTCTGGCAGTGGCCGATGATCCGAAGAATATCGCTTTTCTCGATACTCTCCGAAACGATGCCGATTGGACCAGGGTGCGACAGGCCCTTGACCCCGAAACGATGCGTAAGGCAAGACGGATCGCCGCATTCGTTCCCGCCATGAGGGATGCCCTTGACCGTATGGAAAAACCCGGCATGGCAGATCTTCTGATTGCGATGAAAGTTCCGGAGAATCGCCAGAAAGTGCTGTTCTGGATCGGCGATACGGAAATGCAGACCAGAATTCGCGAAAAAGCGCAGGAGCGCAATCGAAAAATCATGGCCCGACTTCAAGAGGACGAATTCGTCGATTCGGTGACGAAAGCCGCAATGAATGGCGATTTCGCGGCAGTCGCGAAATCGATGTCGAACGAAAGTCTCGCCGAACTTGAAGGCAATCTGCGATTTGCGATCGAGAATGCCTCGTTCTCCCCGGAAATTCCCGAGTCCGAAGGGAACGATTCGATCCGGCGGATTTTGACGACGGAAGCGAGCGAAGGACGGCTGGCGAAAACTCTCAATATCACGAAAAGCGAAATGCTCCGGCGAGAAGAGGCTGAGCGTCAGGTGGTCAACCAGCTCAGGGCTCTGAAAACAGCGTACGAATCGGCGACCGATTACCGGCAACGAATCCTCGGGAGCACATCCGCCGAAATGCAGGCCGTGCTCGGTGCATTGAACGGGCGATACGTCGCACCTTCATCGGGCGGTGATGCTGTGACGAATCCCGACGCAGTTCCGACCGGTCGAAATCTCTATCCGATCGATGCCGAAAAAACACCATCGCCCGAAGCCTGGACCCTTGGGCAGAAACTGGCCGAAAGGACGATCGCGGCGAAACGGGCGGAATCCGGCACGGAACCAGTCAAGGTGGCGGTGACCCTCTGGCCTGGCGAATTCATCAATTCGCAGGGCGTGGACATCGCCATGATCTTCCATTTTCTGGGTGTCGAACCGATTCGGGATGCCCGCGGCGTCGTTCATGACGTCAGACTCGTTCCGATCGAGCGGCTCGGACGCCCCCGGATCGATGTGGTCGTTCAGACCGCCGGGCAATTCCGCGATATCGCCGCCACTCGCATGAGCCTTATCGACAGGGCCATCAAGCTGGCAAGCCAGGCCGCGGATTCGGGAGAACTCCCGAATCATGTCCGGGAAGGCACGATCGCGGCGGAAGCGAAACTCAAGGAACTCGGCCTTTCGCCGGCGGACGCGCGGAAGTTCTCGACCGCACGGATTTTCGGGGGCGTCAACGGAAATTACGGCACCGGCATCATGGGGCTCGTCGAATCGGGCGATCGATGGAACGATCGCACGGAAATCGCCGAAACTTACATGAACAACATGGGCGCGATCTATACCGAGGATCATTGGGGAGAGTTCGTACCCGGCCTGTTCGCGGCCGCGGTGCAAAATACGGACACTCTGGTGCATTCCCGGACTTCGAACGTCACGGGACCATTGAAACTGGACCACGTTTACGAATTCATGGGTGGATTTTCGAACGTGATCGCCAGCGTGACCGGCAAGGACCCTGCTTCTTATTTCATCGACATGAGGAACAGGCATCAATCGAAGGTGCAGAATGCGGAAGAGGCGATCTGGCAGGAGGCACGTTCGACTCTGCTCAATCCGAAATACATCGAGGAATTGAAGCAAGAGGGCGCATCCGCGGCCGAGACTTTCGCCGAAAGCGTTCGCAACACATACGGCTGGAACGCGATGCGTCCGGATGCGATCGATGACGAACTCTGGAATGAGTTACACGACGTGTACGTCAAGGACAAATACGCGATGGGCATGGAGTCCTACTTCCGAGACAAAAACCCGTTCGCACTCCAGGAGATGACGGCCGTCATGCTCGAAACAGCACGAAAAGGCATGTGGGATGCCTCACCCGAACGCCTTTCGGAGCTAGCGAGCTTGCATGTCGCCCTGATTCGGGACCACAAGCCCGGCTGCAGCGGATTCGTATGCGATAACGCGAAATTGCAGGATTTCGTCGGGCAGCGACTGCCTGATTCGGAACGATCGGCATATACTAATGCAATCGAATCCGTGCGCCGATCGAATTCGGAAACTGGCGATTCGGTAAAAGGCCTCGCTCTCGAAAAGCAGTCCGCAGGCAAGTCCCGGCAACAAGAAAAGACTTTTTCGCCTTCGAATTCCTCAAGCAAGAAGGAGGATCTGCCCCGGCAAGATACGAATCGGGACGAAATACCGGTGGTCTGGCTTGCGGCGGGCTTCCTGGCACTCGCCACCACGACGGCCTTGTTGATCATTCGGTCCCGTCACGCATGATTTTGAATCGACCGATGCCGCACCATACCGAAATCTCATGATCGAGACCGGTATGGAGCTGGCCTGTACCAAATGCAACCGTCCAGACGTTCAAGAAGTCAGCAGGTTTCCCGTTCCGAACCCACACCTTCCGCAAGGAGCAGATCCAATGTGTCGATATTGCAGCCGAATCGTAATGGCAGTCATTCTGGCATTTGGGCTTCCGAATACGAGCGAAGCCCATACCCTTGCCCTCATGCTCACGAAGACGCAGGGCGCAGAGAATTCGAAAACGACGGTCTATATGGCCTGGGGCCATTTGCTGCCGGTCGACGAACTGGTCAGCGGCGAAGATATTTCGAGCTACAAGGTTCATGGACCTTCTGGTTCCGTCAAGTCTCTGGATCTGGACGCCCGGTCCCTGCAGGCGAATGAATTCGTTTTCGAAAAGCCTGGCGTGCATCAGTTCGAGGCTACTCGCAAATCGGGCGTTTTCACGATGGTGAAGAACAGCGACGGAAAAACCGCTTTCCACAGGCTCCCGAAGTCGGAAGTGGCTCTCGAACCGGGATCCACGATCGTCAAAAGCATGCGCAGCCAGATGTTCGCCAAGGCGATCGCGATTTGCGGGGCGGCGGGCGAGGAACAGGCCGCCGCACTTGGGCATCGACTGGAAATCGTGCCTCTCACGGCTCCGGGCCGGTTCCGGATCGACCAACCCATACGAATGCGGGTTCTTTCGGAAGGAAAGCCTCTCGCGAACGTTTCCGTCAACATCGCCTGCCTGCGTACGCATTCCGATGGATCATCGACGATGGAGGCGAAATCCGACGCCAACGGCGAATTCGAATTCACTCCGATCGAGTCGGGGCTTTGGACGCTGAGCGTCGTTTATTCGCTGAAATCGTCCGGCGAAGACGTCAAATCATTCGATGCCGAATCCTTCGTCGCATCATTGACGATCGGCATCGAAAACGAAAAGCCCTGACGCATTTGCGTCTCTCTGGGAAAGACGTCCCGGGAGTTCATTCCCGGGACGTCTGCCGATCGCTGCGAAGACGCGATCGCAGCATCTTTCATCTGGCACTTCCCACCATCTCAAAATGCAAGAAAGTGACCATCCATGTCCGCAAGATTGATATTCGTCCCGATTGTGCTGATTGTGATCACGTCCTTGCCGTGGCTCAATCTCTCCGCTCAGGATCATGATGCGATACCGGCTTCTGTAGCGGAAACTCTCGATCTCGCACGGAAAGCACTCGACCAGGGAGACTGCCGGAAAGCTGTCAAAACTCTCGAAAACGTCGATATGGCTTATTCGAAGCACCATGAACTGCTTGTATTGAAGGCGAAGGCTTTCGTCCAGTGCGGCGAGTATGAATCCGCTTCGCCGATAATTGAATCACTGCGGCAGAAAGTTAATGAAGTCGAATTCACGGCCTTAATCTGGGAATGGGATCGCCTGCATGGGCGAAGCAGCGAAGTCATCGCATCGATGCGGGCCATGATCGAGCGCATGGGCAACGAAGCGGCCGACGTGCTCGAAATCGCGAAAGTGCGTGCTATGGCAGGCCAAGAATTGTTGCAATCCGGCCAACTCAAGGAAGCTGAATCGGAATTTCGGGCCGTGATCGGCATGATCGACGAAGAACATGCCCGGTTGCATCAATTGGATATTCCTCACGACCATGCCCGGTATTTCAGCCCTGATGCCGTGGTCGGAATCGCACGCATCACCCAGGCCAGAGGCGACAAAGACAAAGCACAAAGGCTATGGAGATCGACCCGGAATCGTCTTTCAAAACCCGAACACCTGGTTCAGGCAGGCTTCGCGGCTCTGGCGGCCGGAAATACGAAGGATGCGGATCGAGCCTTCGAAAACGTCATGAAGAAGACCACCGGACGCCTGAAGGACGCCAACATGGTCATCGCGATTGCAATCGCCCGCGACGAGAGCGGAGCCATGATTCTTGAGAAGACCCAGGCCTGCGTCGCTCGCTCGAAGGATATCGAATCACAGATGCACCACGCCTACGCACTGTCGCTCAACGGTCGCCACGAAGAGGCCGCCAAAACGATCGCACAGGCAAGAAGGCTCGGCACGAAAGACTCAAGACTTGACTGTTTCTCGGCGCTGATTCACGCCGCGGCCGGAGAGAAAGACAAGGCGATCGACCAATTCGAGTCGGCGCTTGCGAAGAATCCCGCATTCGATCCGATTCTTGCAGCGAAGGCGAAGGCATTTCTGGCGGAAAATCGCCAGAAATCGAATTGAAATCGGACTTCCGAAAGCATCCCGATGGAGAGAATTCGAAACGATGAGTTCGATCAGAAACACGAGCCGAATCGCAGCGAAAGAATTTCTGGATATGACACGAGATGGCCGATTTCGGTGGTCTGCGGCGATCCTGTCGATTCTGACGCTGATCTCACTGGTGACCGGCATCCGGACTTTCCTCGATGTCGACAGGCTGCACAGCGAGGCCCAGGCTCAGGCCCGCTGGCATTGGGATCATCAGGGCGAAAAGAACCCCCATGCGGCGGCTCACTACGGCATGTATCTTTTTGAGCCGAAGTCGTTCCTTTCGTTTTTCGATCCCGGCGTCGAATCGTTCACGGGCGTGTCCGTCTTTCTGGAAGCTCACAGGCAGAACGATTTTCAGAACCGGCAGGCTCGCGACGGCACATCGATCCAGCGATTCGGACAAATGACGGCTGCGATGGTGCTCCAGACCCTCGTACCTCTTGTCATCATTTTCCTCACGTTTCCGATCATCGCGGGCGAACGGGATCAAGGCACCTTACGATATCTGCTCAGCCATGGCGTGAAACCGTCCGAACTCGCATTCGGAAAGTCGCTGGGCTCGGTGGCGGCCCTGTCGATCATCATTTTGCCTGCGATCCTGTTATGTGTCGCGGGCATTTTGCTGCACAACGCCGATGCCGAGACGATCTCGTTCGCCCGCGTCCTTGGCCTGGCGGGGGCGTACGCCGCCTATGCCTCGATTTTCTTCGCGATCTCGGTGTCGGCATCCGCCATCGGCCTGTCGCCATCCACAGTTCTCGTGGTTCTTCTCGGGTTCTGGATCTCGAATGTCCTGATCGCGCCACGGCTTTCCGCCGATCTTTCGAGCTGGGCAGTTCCGCTGCCTTCGGCATTCGAATTCGACGAATCCATCGAAGATGAAATCCGCCAGGGGATCGACGGCCATGATCCAGCCAGCGAAAGACTCGAAAAGTTGAAACAGGAACTCCTGACGAAGTATCGTGTCGAGTCTGTCGAGGAATTGCCCGTCAGCTTTGCCGGAGTGGCCCTCCAGGAGAGCGAACGGTACGGCAATCGTGTTTTCGAAAAACATTACGGCGAATTGTGGTCGAAAATCGACCGTCAGGACACCATCACGCAGCTTCTCTCATTCATTTCGCCGACGATGGCCGTTCGCTCCATCTCGATGGCGTTATGCGGGTCCGACACGGCTGACCATATCCGTTTCGTGCGGCAGGCTGAGGCCTATCGCCGAAATCTGATCGAAAAACTCAATCAGGATCTGGTCGATAATGCCGCTGAAGCCGGTTTCAGCTATACAGCGGACGAAGAAATGTGGAAGTCCATACCTGAGTTTCGATTCCGACCGGCCACGACAGCGCGAATCATCGAGGATCAGTCGATCGCGGTTCTTTCGCTTTCCCTCTGGTTCGCCTTTGCTTTGACAGGCGCGATCGCATTCACTCGAAAACCTCGAATCGATTGACCACGAAAATGGAAATGAAAATGAATCGATTCGTACACGTCCGCAGCGTGATCCGTCACGAATTCGAACTCATGTTCGCGGATCGCCGGATCATCGCCAGTGTCGCACTGCTCTTGCTCGTGACCAGTATCGGAATTCTCTCGGGATTGACTCATCTGCGACATCGCTTGTCCACGATCGAAGCCCTCCAGGCGAACGAAAGGAACAGGCACGAATCGATACGGCTGGATCTGTCGGCCCCCATGAACGATTCGACGAGGAAATGGGCGAGCAGCTTCGATTCCCGGTCGCCCGCGGTCGTCGGCGGTCAGCGAGGCAGTTCGTTCGCCATCCTTCCTCCGACACCACTCACCGTTCTGGCGATCGGTCAGTCCGATCTTCAACCCACATCTTTCCGGATTTCCACCGACAGTTTTCGAAAGATTCTCGACGAAGATGAGATCGCGAATCCTGGACATCTGCTTTCCGGGCGAATCGACCTCGGTTTCGCCATGATCGTGCTCTATCCTCTCGTCATTCTTGCGATCAGTTACGACATGCTCTCCTCCGAGAAAGAAGCAGGCACCCTGGTTCTGCTCATGAGTCAGCCGATCCGGCTCTCGGACGTGATATTCGGTAAGGTCATCGCGCGATTCCTCGCGATTTCGGCCGGCACCTTCATGATCGCGATCGCCGTTCTTGCGTTCGGCGTCGAAGACGCCCGGGATGCATCCACCCTGATTCGCTGGGCTCTCTGGGTGGCATTTCTTATCCTCTATGGTGCGATCTGGTTCGGAATCTCTGTGGCGGCCAATCTCCGGGGCAGTTCTTCGGCTTCGAACGCCCTGATCCTTTCGGCAAGCTGGCTCATGCTCGTTCTGATCTTGCCGACGATGATCAACCTCGTCACAACATCCGCGTATCCGATTCCATCGCGTATCGCACTGGTTCAAGCGACTCGACAGGCAGCGATCGACGTGAGCGAAGAGGGCAGCCGCACCCTCGCTGAATATTTCGAAGATCACCCGGAACTCTCGGAAAAAGGCGAAGGAAACGTCGATGAATTTCAGGTTCGCAGTCTGGCGACCCGGCACGCGATCGAAACGAAGGTGCAGCCCCTGAACGATCGATTCGACTCAAGCCTGAAGCGGAGACAGAACCTGATCCGAAAGGCGCAGTATCTCTCGCCTGCATTGCTCGCTCAGGATGCCATCGAATCGATCGCTGGCACGGATCATGTCCGGTACTCCGAATTTCTTCGCCAGGCCGAACGATTCCATCGCCAATGGCAGGATTTCTTCGTGCCCCGAATCGCCCGCAAGCAACTTCTCAAATCGGACGACCTTGACGACCTTCCTGAATTCCGCTTTCAGGAGAGAACAACACCGGAGAGTCTCATCCGTCTCTCCGGCCCGGCAGCGGGATTGATCATCCAACTTGCGTTCGTTCTCTCGATCGTGAGCCGATCGATACGCCGCTTTCGTGTCGTCGCCTGAAACCGTAATTGAAACTCACTTCGCGACCTCAAGCTCTCTTGACTCTGGAGAACCGAGATTCATGCTCGAAGCGAAAAACCTGACCAGAAAATACGGTGAACATGTCGCACTCGATCGACTCAACCTGAAGATCGGGCCGGGAGAGATCTTTTGCCTGCTCGGAGCCAACGGCGCTGGCAAAACGACGACGATCAATCTGTTCCTGAATTTCGTGGACCCGACTTCCGGAGAGGCTTTCGTCGATGGCCTGAACGTCGTCGATCAGCCGCTGGAATGCCGAAAGCGAATCGCATACATCCCTGAAAATGTCATGCTTTACAAGAACCTGACAGGGCTCGAAAACCTTCGATTTTTCGCGGAAATCGCCACGGGAACGACGTTTTCGAACAACGCGTTGAAAGATTTGCTCAATCGATCCGGATTGGCTGAAGCGGCATTCGAAAAAAGAGTCTCGGAGTACTCCAAAGGCATGCGTCAGAAAGTCGGAATCGCAGTCGCAATCGCGAAATCCGCCAAAGTGCTTTTGCTGGACGAACCGACATCGGGGCTCGACCCGAAAGCGTCCAACGAGTTCTCGAGACTCCTTTGCGACATGAGCGAATCCGGAGTTGCGGTTCTCATGGCTACACATGACCTGTTTCGTGCGAAAGAGGGCGGTACGAGGATCGGAATCATGAGGAATGGTGTCTTGTCGATGAATTGCAGAACTTCGGAAGTCAGCCATTCGGATCTCGAACGGATCTACCTTGAATGCATGGAAGATTGAAAAGTCCAGTATTTCCCAGTGGTTCCTACATCTGGCCGCCCATCTGCCGGTCCTTCAAGTCACTGCTCAAGCATTGATCCGTGGCCGTCGCACGGTGACCACCGTGATCCGCTTCGATCTCCGACGCCACGGGCACACCAGTTCGACTTCACGCAGAATGCGATATATGCTCGATGGGCTCAGCAGTGCAAATGTTTCGTCGACCACTGTCCAAGCCATTTTCCCTTGTTCAGGCGAGTCTTATTGCGGCGAGCCTCGACCTGCAGGGATTCGATTCGGCCGATCACCGGATCGCCTAGGTGCTCAGGCGGTAGGCGCTTTCCCAGAACATCCACTCCAGTTGGATCGCGCGGCGGAAGGCATGGTGCATCGCCGCGAGCCTCGATTCAGAGGCTTGTTCGGCGACAGAGTCGGTCAATCCGATCACCGCGTCGACCGCTTTCTCGAATTCCTCTCCGGCATAGGTGTCGATCCAGGGCTGATAAGGGTTCGGGCGAGCCGCCCGGGCGTGAATGTGCCTGCCCACCTCGCGATACACTCAGAAGCATGGCAAGAGTGCGGCCAGCGTCACCTCGAACGGTTCGAGTGCGGCGATGCGGAGAAGGTAGCTGACGAAGTGTTAGCAGACAGGCGAGGTTTCGGCGGCGGCGAAATCGCCTGGCGTGATTCCGAATGCCTGAAAATACTGGGCATGGAGCGACCGCTCGACGATGACGGCGGCCTGCGCCGCCCAGGCGAGATGCACCACATGATCGGCACTGAGCCCCTTGGCCAATTCCAGGGAGAGTGCCCGCGCGAAGCCATCGAGATCATGAGCATCCTGAATCATGTAGTGGCGGAAGCGCTCGTTCGCGAGCGTTCCCACACCGAGTTCCCAATGGAACGGCATTTCCAGAATGTTGTGAAAGATCGGGAGGTTTCTATTCCAGGCATCGCTACTGAATTGGGTCATACCATTTTTTACTCACGATTTCGAAAGCGTTCGCATAATATCCTACCAAATTGGTAAGGTATAGCATGACGACTGAACATAATGGACAAACTGGTGGCGTCGGGTGGCGTTTGGAGCAGAGCTATCGGCGGTTGCCAGCGCATTGCTTCGCTGAGCAGCCCCCGGTACCGGTCCGGGGCCCGCGTGTGGTCATCGTGAACCATGCTCTAGGGGACTCGCTTGGCCTGGATCTGCGTGGGCTCGATCACGATCAGGCCGCTGCGGTCTTCGCAGGCAATCTCCTCCCGGACGGGTCGGTTCCGATCGCGCAGGCTTATGCCGGACATCAATATGGGCATTTCACCATGCTCGGCGACGGGCGGGCGATACTTCTGGGCGAACAGGTCACGCCCTCGGGAGATCGCTTCGATCTTCAATTGAAGGGATCGGGCAGGACGCGTTATTCGCGGGGCGGCGACGGCAGGGCGGCACTCGGGCCGATGCTGCGGGAATACATCATCAGCGAAGCGATGGCCGCCCTGGGAATCCCCAGCACGCGGAGCCTGGCCGTGGTGACCACGGGCGAGTCGGTCTTCCGGGGGACGGCCTTGCCGGGGGCGGTGCTGACACGGGTGGCCGCCAGCCAC
>JBILGL010000051.1:0-13524 GCA_044351075.1 Isosphaeraceae bacterium
AATTATGTCTACTGTTTGGCGGATGATTTGTTTTACACTTTATCGAAAAGAAATAATGAATCCGTTTATTCTGTGGAGTCATATGGCAATCTACCAAAACCAGGCGCAAAACCAAGCGAATTTAAACCAGTAGATTATAAAATTTATCTTGGTTTATTATTAAAATCGTCGCATAGTTATTTTGACATGGAACTTTCAAGATCGTTAAATCCAACGATTATCCAAGATTTTGTAGCAAAATCGATACGAACAGAAGGAAAAAACTTCATTAAAATTTCATACAAACTCAAAGGAGATCCCAAACAGGGCAGAGAATTCGATGTGGAGCCTGATAAAGCTTATCGAATCGTTCGAGCTTCTAGCACTTATTCTGTCACCAAGATGGATTCGACAGAAATTGTTTATAACGATCAAAATCCGTATTTCCCAAAGATTGTAACGCAAGTTACTCCGCAGCTCGAAGTTGTCTGTGAATTTCAAGAATTGCAGTTTGAACCAACTTCTGAAAATGATTTCTTGCCTTCATTTTATGGAATCACAGACCTAAACAAAAGTCAGAGTTATTCGCCTTATCAAATTTTGGCGATTGTTACTTTGATCATAATAATAGTGTTTGGGATCTGGCGTCAATTTAGTGCAAAGCCCAAAAAAGTGATTTCGTAATAGACCAAGGATGAACAAAATGAAAATCGTATTGAATCCGATGGATCGTTCAAGATTCCAAGCATTCACTCTGATCGAAATGCTTGTAACGATCGGTTTGATTGCGCTCCTTACCGCCCTGCTTATACCCGCCGTTCAGGCTGCACGCGAATCGTCGAGAAAAATTCAGTGCGCAAACAACCTTAGGCAAATCGGCCTTGCGCTCAATGGATACGTTGTCCGTGACGGTGCTTATCCGATGGGTAGTTATTATCATTTCGATAAGCGTCTTAATGTTATTTCGCCTTATTGTTTGCCATTAGTGGATCGTAGCTTTCTGGTCTCGATCCTGCCAGAAATGGAAATGAAAGATGCATTTAATTCGCTTAACACTCAAGCATGGATACTCATGCCCGAGAACACTTCAAGCCACAGCTTGCTGATTTCGTCATATATCTGTCCGAGCGACTCTTTAGCACATGAAAAAATCCCAAGTCTTCTGACTCAACCGATTCCTGATTTTGAAAAGTGGACGAGCAGTTTCCCCAGCCCTATTGCACGCACAAGTTATGCGGGCCTTGCGTCGGATTCTCTTTATAGAGGGCTGCCAGATATGCTTAATGGCTGTCGAATTCCACCGGAATCACGCGCTTTCTCGAACGGAATTATTACCTCAATTGGGCCAGTGACTCCAGGTTCTATAACTGACGGCACATCAAATACACTTCTGGTGGCGGAAAAAGCACTCACGCACGCCGAAATCCTCAGAACGTATCAGCCTGGTGTGATAGATTCCCTCCAATGGTGGTTTTTGGGTGGCAATCGAACGCTCATACAAGGCATGTTTCCGCCAAATTCTTCAAAAAATTTGCCACCTCCGCCTGATATGAGTTTCGGTGCCATTCGCAACAGTGCTTCCAGCATGCATTCTGGCGGTCTCAATGTTCTATTCGCTGATGGCTCAGGCCGATTTATACGTGAAACAATTCAGTCCTCAAGTTCGAGCTTGATTACCATAGGACCTTCCGGTGGGTCCGGCGGTGTATGGCAAGCTCTTATCACCCGCAACGGCGGCGAAGTCATTAGCGCGGATGCCTATTGAGAAATATTCGTCGTGCGACTGATTTTTCCTTCTTTTCAAGTGCAGAGAGTCGTGACATTCAACCCGGATACCACTACCTTTTCAAATATTCGCATATTCTGATGGAATTAAACATCTTGGATAGTGTATTCGTGTATATTTAATACTATTGCTACAATTTGTATTTAAGATTCACAAACGTTACCGAGATCGATGTCGAGAGATTTCATGATCGCCATTCCCTTGCATTCTGGTTTGAGGAGATCAGTAAACCCCTCTCGTGTTTAACATTTGAGCCGAAACGTCGAATCGGCTATAATAGTATTCAACCTAACTGAGCCATCCCACCTAATCCTCCTAGATGATGGACCGTTTGGAACCGCCTCTTCCGGAAAAATTCGTGCCCGAGGTCGCCGGCGATGAGCTCAGCCCTTTTCGATCGATCGAGTTTCTCAAATGCCTTCTGGCGGTTACCGCTTGGCTCTGCGCCGGATTATTGGTCACTGCTGCCAACGAAGACGCCCGCCGTTCGAAGATATTTCATTTTTGAAACGAAAATTCGAGCAAGTTGTGCCACGGCCCGAAGATCACCGAAAGGAACCTTCGGCACGCTTACGCCGCGGCTCGCAAACAAGATAGCGGCGTGCCAACCCGCTCAAGCCCTTTTGACAAGTGTGTCGAAAAAGTGACCACCGCCCATCCTGATACCGCAGTTGATCTGGCCGTTGAACTCGGTCGGCTGCGTTTCAATAACCCTATCCTCGTTGCTTCAGGCACGTTTGGCTACGCCCGCGAAATGCTGCCGTTTGTCAATATTGCCACCTTTGGCGGCATTGTGCCAAAAACAGTCACCGCAAATCCAAGGGCCGGTAACCCCACGCCCCGGATCGTTGAAACCGCAGCGGGAATGCTCAACGCGATCGGCCTAAATCACAATGGGCGTTGAATTTTCAGATATTTGATGAAATTTCATTTTTAGCCGTATGAATTATCATCTGAATGCTTTGATGACCATGGATTACCGCTCTTTTAATAGTAGTAAGTATTTTTCCTTTCGTTGCGAAACGCTTGCCTGGAAAAGTCATTTCCAGACGATGAATTTATCATTTCATGACCTTTACACCGGCATTTTCAAGTTTACTGGCCAATTCTTCGATCGACAATCCACCAGAAACGATGCTGCCTGTTAGATCAACTAGCTTAAGTGTCTTAATCATCAATAGTTTATCTGAGTTTTCCAGTGTTAGGCCACGAAGGTAGAGGTTCTGTGGATTACTCAGTAAAACAAGTCCAGCACAGTCCTTTATACCTGATCGGGAAAGTTCAAGCGTTGTCAATTTCAGTAATGAACTGAGCGGTGATAGGTCGCTCACCGGCACTTGAAAAAGGCTGATAGTCTCCAGTAGATCCAGCCCCTGAAGCCCTTCCAACGATTTAAGAGACAGGCATCCGCTTAGATCTAGCCCTGCCAGTCGCCGGCACTGTGCCAAGGTCCTGATATCTGTAACGGGTGTTCTTGCCAGACTCAGCCTCTGGAGCATCCACGCACCTGAAAGCGGTGCAATATCTGCCACGGCTGTTCCCGCAATGTCGAGCGTGCGAAGCCGTATGAGCGATCCTGCGGCTAAGACATTGCTGATTTTGGTATCCGCCAGATAAAGTTCTTCAAGGCCGACAAGCACTGCCAACGGACCAATGTCAAACGTGTTTGATCCTGATAAATTCAGCACACGCAAGGGGGTAATCTGGGCAGCCAGATTCATATTATCAACATGTGTGCCCGAAACATTTAGTTCTTCCAGCTTCGGCCAACGAGTCAGTGGGTTAATGTTGAGAAAATCAGAGCCCGTTACATCAAGTTTCAACAGCCCTTCCATTGGCCCGAAATTGGCGAAATTCCCAATGCCGAGGTGTTTTAAATTCAGGCTATAGAGTGAATCGCCCATTTTGGCAATTTGCTGGGCAAGTTCTCGCTGGGTTCGAGGATTCAATCGTGAAATGCCTCCGTCAGGGTTCGGATCGATCGTGACTTCAAAGCGGTTGGTCAGGGCTTGACCCGAACGGTCGGTGGCTGGCTTGATTGTTGCGCCCATTTCATGCAAAAAGTTAATGGCTTGTTCCACTTGCGGCATTGGTGTGGAAACCGGCGCCAGCTCAGGCCGAACGATAATGGGTGGTTCGGGCTTGAGCGGTAGCGGAGCGGTTACTGATTTCTTACCTATTTCCGCAGCAGGTTTGGGTGGTTCGGCTTTAGGAATTGAAGCCGCAGCAAGTTCCAGCGGTTTTGCAGACTTTTCGGCAGTGGACGGTGGGGGAACGGGCGAGTTTTCAGCCCTTGGCATTGGTGGAGGCGGCGGAGCAGTCGCTTTGGGTTTTGCTAGAATCGGTGGGGCCGTTGCGTTTGTTGGAGCTGTAACCGGTAGTGCTGATGTCTGATTTTCTGAATTTCCAACATTTACGGGTTTGGTTTCAGCAGCTTTTACGATCGTATCTTCACTTTTTGCAGTTTCTTTTTTAGGAGTAGGAGGCAGAGGGGGCGGCAATCGGTCGGCAGGCGTTGGGGCTTCAATCGGGGCAGTAAGCACAGTGTCAACTACTGCGCTTAGTTTTCCAGGCACTTTCAGCGCTTTTTCTACCTCAGTGCCTACGGTAATAGGCTCGCGTCCAACAGCCGCAAAGCTATCGTAAAGGCTGTAACCATAAATAATTTCTACCACCAGCGTCACACTAATGATTGCCAGCAAAAGCCGCCCGATGAAATACATAGTTCAGCACTCTCCGGCTTTATTGTTTTGATCGACATTTACAATTCTAACGATTATCCGTGAGAAAAGACAGAAAGGGTGCGGGAACACCGATAACGGCTTCGCTTCCTTACTGAGGCATCACTTTCAATGCTTTGCCCGGCTTGTTATTGTAAAAATATGAAATGGTGAATATCTCCAGTATTCATTCCTAACCCATTCGCCTTTGTGATTAGCCTGAGGCACCGGCCGTGATTATCAATCATAAGGTATTATCTGTTCTAATCCTGACACTCGCTGCATTTGGCCTTGTGCTTTCAGCTCAGACATCAGGTCAGCCACCGGCTGTGACCAAAAAAGAGCAGACGAAAACCAAAAAAGCCAGAACGGCCTTGGCTGAGAAGTCTTCGCCGATGGCTCCTGTGCCGGTTGCCCCAAAGTCTCTGAAAAAGCGGCCCAATCTCGTGCTGATTATCGCCGATGACCAAGCCTACACGGATTTTGGTTTCATGGGCCATAAAATCGTACAGACCCCGACGATTGACAAGCTGGCTGCCGAGTCGGCCACGTTCGTCAATGGCTACGTGCCTACGTCGCTATGTCGCGCCAGTCTGGCCACGCTTCTAACAGGTCAATATGCCCACCAGCATTGTATTTGCTTCAACGATCCGCCCAAAGGGGTTGAGCGTGACGAGGCACATCCTTTCATCGCTCGCTCGCCCGCTTTGCCGCGAATTCTCTCTTCAGCCGGTTACAAGAGCTTCCAGACGGGTAAATTCTGGGAAGGTCATTATGCCAACGCCGGTTTTACATCAGGTATGACCGTTAAGGGGCGACATGGCGATACAGGTTTGGCGATCGGCCGCGAAACTATGGCCCCTATCGCTGATTTTCTTGATCAATCTGCTGGCTCGCCGTTTTTTCTCTGGTATGCGCCCATGCTGCCGCATACGCCGCATAACCCGCCGGCCAGCTATGTTAAAGAATTTTCGGAGAGAGACTTAGACCCAAAGACTCAGGCTTATTACGCCACCATCAAATGGTTTGATGACTCCGTTGCCGCCTTGCTTAAACTGCTGGATGAGCGAAAGCTGACAGAAAATACTGCGATCCTTTTTCTGGTGGATAACGGCTGGGCCGTACCTTTGGCGGGTGAAAGGGCCGGATACGGCGTGAAGTCGAAAAATTCACCATGGGATGGCGGCCTGCGAACGCCTGTAATGGTTAAATGGCCGGGCCACACGCAGCCGGGGCGACATGAAGACCTTGTCTCGTCGATCGATGTAGTGCCCACACTGCTTGAAATTGCTGGCCTTGGCTACAGTGCGGCCGGATTGCCCGGCCTCAGCCTGCTGGACGTAGCATCTGCTAAGAGCTCAAAACTAAGCCGTGATACACTTTATGGTGAGTTATTCCTACACACGGCGTCGCAGTTGGGCAAGCCGCATGTGGATATGACGTATCGCTGGATTCGCCAGGGCGATTGGAAGCTGATTCAGCCAACGGATGTCGCGGTGGCGTCGGCCAAAACTCCGGCAGGCGGAGACTCGCTCAACTTGATAATCAATGACGTAAATGGCCCATTTCTTTATAACTTGCGAGAAGATCCGACGGAAAAGCGGAACCTCGCGAATCTACCTGAGCAGAAAAACAGAGTGGCGGAATTATCCAAAGCCCTTGAAAAATGGCTTGAGGTACGATGATCAATCGCTCTATATTTTGCAGAAATCACCAATTGTATTAAAATGAATACAGCGATTCCAAATTCAGCGAAGGCTGAAAGTTCATCAAGAGCAGAAACAGAATTGAAGGGCTATTCATCATGAAATCAGTAATCAAAATTCGATTTAGCCCTTTATTACTTATTCTGGGCCTTCAAACAGCAGCATTTTTACCGGCGAGCCTCTGGGCTCAGGCTGAGCGAAAGGCAACTCCGCCACCGCCGCCAGTCGCAGGAGCAAGACCAGCCGCCGCCGAGCCGGAAACTCTTGAAGCAATTGAATCTGCGTATCAAAAAGAGCTTTCTGATGCGGAAACAAAACGCCTAAGCCGAATTGCTGCACTGGCAGGCAAGAAAAAAGGAGAGGAATCTCATGCTCTCTGGCGTCTTTATTTTGAAACGGTAATTGCCGAAGAACTCTTCGCTGATGCTGAAAAAACCGCCGAAAGTCTGATTGGTGCTGATGACCTGCCGGTTGATATTAAGGCACTGGCGGAAGTGACTCACATCATTGCTGAAGCACGTCGGGGCGCTTTGGAAGAATCTTTAGCAAGCCTAAAAAAACTATTTGAAACCAATCAGGCCCCAAAAAATGAAGAAGATGGGCTACCGGTTCACGTAAAACTTGGTTTGGTAGAGGTTTACCTACGAACTTTTGTTGATGCTGGTCGCTATGATCTGGCCATCCGGGCGATTGATACCATGGCACCGATGGCACAAAACGACGATGTAAAAACCTATCTAGCAGACGAAAAAACGGCCATTCAGCGCATTGGTAACCCAGTTCCGCTTATTTCCGGTACGGATGTGGATGGCCGCGAATTTAGTATGGCTTCGCTCAAAGGTAAACCAGTTCTGGTGCTTTTCTGGGCCACATGGGACGAAGTCAGCGAAAATCAGCTTGAAAGCCTTATTTCCTTGTCTAACAGCTACAAAGATAAAGGTTTAGAGGTTATCGCCATCAATGTGGATAACCTCCGAGACAACGCCGAACCTGACGAGGATCTGGCTGTCGATGTCAGAAAATTTCTTATCGAAAACAACCTGCTTTGGAAGTGCCTGATCAGCGAAAATGGTGAGAAGGATTTTGCCAAACAACTTGGCGTTCGCTACTTGCCTGCAAATCTCGTAATCGATAAAACCGGTATCATTCGCCACGCAGATCGATCACCAGCAGGTTTGGTGCAAGCATTGGCTGATGTCTGTAAATGATTACAGTCAAAGATGATCTGGCTGGCTGAAAAGCTACCTTATTCGCTTGTTTCGCGTTCGATCGCGATGCGAAGGCCAATTTCGTTGGCGGCATCGTATGCCAACACGGCAGTGCGATGCTTTGTTTTATTCTCTGCACGAAGTAGCATTCCAGTTTTACCAGACTGCGTGCGGACCTCACGCAGGCGATTCAAGAGTTGATCGGTAGTGATTTGTTCATCGTCGATCTCAATTTCGCCGTTGGCATTGATCGAAACGACGATAAACTCTGTTTCGACTTCGTTTTTGCTCTTTGTGCCGACGCCTGGTGCCGTAGCCGCTGCCGGCTTGCTTGATTCTGTCGGCTTGGGCAAGTCCATCGTCTTGATCAGAGTGACGGACGCTGTGACCATGAAGAAAAGCACAAGCTGGAAGGCAACATCAACCATCGCGGCCAAATCCAGCTCTTCGACCTTTTCGGTCGCTGATCGCGACAGGGTGAATTCCTCATCATCCTCGTCATCATGGCCCGTAAAATCGCTCAGATCGTTCGCCGTACCCTCTTCTGGCTCCAGCTCAATCACTGGTTCCAGCCATTTTTCATTCGCGGTTGGCTTTTCAACTGGTTTTAGTGACACGGGTGCCGTTGTTACGGCTACTGGTGCTGCGGCCTTAGGCTCGTCGGTAACTTTTGGTGTTTCAACGACTTCATACGATTCTTCGATCGATTCGTCAGCTGCCTCTTCATTGCCTCCATCGGCGTCATCATCATCGTCGTCGGCTATGAGCCAGGAAAGAGCCATGCTCTCAGCTACTGATTTTGACGGTTTTATCGATTTTGATGTGTCTGAGCTATCTATTGACGGTCGCGTTATATCCAGGCTTGAGTCGTCAAACTCGACTTCAATATCTGGATTCAGTAAATCCTGATCAGAAACCCCTGGATTTTCCAGCCACTGATTCACTGTATCTCCCAATCGCTGCCAGCCTTCGGAGGAACCGGACGGGCGGATCAGGTCATCCAGTGTAAGCTCTTTTAGATTAAGGGCTTGACTGATTTTAGCCGTACTAAGCCCCCGCATGACAGTGAGTGATTCTGACTCAAAAACATCCCAAAGCGGTTCAGCACTCATTTAGGCGGTTCCTGAACGGCTATGTGCAGGCTAGTACCTTCAACTTCACTGACCACCGATGCGATACGTAGCACTTCGCCATGATCAACCTGCCCATCGGCCTGAACGATCACTCGGGCTTTACCTACGCTCACGTTATCCAGAAGGTAGCGTTTCAGGGAGTTATCATCGGTTGCTTCCGGCGCCCCTGGAGAATCACCCAAGAGCACACGTGGCTTAGTGTTAGCGTCAGATGGCGGGAGCACAATCACCACGGCTGAGGCATCTTTTTCCACTCCAATACCATGCACGGCGGGCGGCACGTTTACCACTTCACCGCCACTCATCTGGCTGGAAAGGAGCATAAACGTCATAAGCTGAAAGACAACATCGACCATCGGCGTCATGTCGATGTGTTGATCCATTTCTTCTTCGCCGGAATCTCGTCGAAGCATGGGCCGGAGACCTCAAAAAGTTGATTCAGCGGGCGGTTCCGGCAGGTTTTCGGGCTGCCGATGGTGCAGCGGCTTTGTTCCCTAAAGCGTTTGTTTCTTCAAGGAGATCAAAGACTTCAGTCAATTGTTGCTCTGTGTTATCTCGAAGCCTTCGAATTCGTGCATGCACCGAATTGCCGATAACCATCAGCGGAGTGGCAATGATCAGCCCGCCGCCAGTTGCCCAGAGTGCAAGAGCGATATCTGCAGCAAGGGCAGTCGGATTAACTTTCGCAGAACTACCGATTCGACCGAATGCGCCGATCATACTGGCAACTGTACCCAGTAGGCCAATGAGCGGGCCCATTCGCACGATTGTTCCGATGGATGCAAGCCGAATCTCCATAGGAGCAATGATTTCGGTGTGAAATTCCGAGACCAGCAGCTGACGAATCTTGCCGAGCGATTTGCCTCTGTTCTGAAGTGCCACACTAACTAGCTGGCCCACTGCTGTCTGTTTGAATTTCGCAGACCGGCAGACAGAAATTGCATCGTCGTAAGAGCCCTGCATTAAAAGGGGTTCGATCTGTTTTAAGAGCGGGTTCGGACGGCCTTTGATCGATGCTTTTTTCAGATTACCCAGAACAAGAACGATGTTATAAATCCCCCAAATCGCCAAAAGACCTAAAGCGAAATAAATTGCAATACCGAATGCATCAATAATCTGATTGATGACAGGGGTTTTTGCATTGATGGCGGCTGAAGCGGGTTCGGCAGGAGCTTGCATGGTGGTTGACCTCTCATCACTGAGGTTTTTTCAGAAAGAAATCTGATTGAGACTAAATCCTTTGGATTCAAGCAGATGAATCAGCTTTTGAAGGGATCGGGATTCCTGCGTGAGAAGTCACATCAAAATTCTCTGTGCTATATAAAGATTGTGGACAAAATTCCGGTGATTATGCAAGAGAGTTGATCTGGACAGGTCGGCCCAGCCAGTTCAGTACTTGCAAAAAACCTTGCCACATGAAACAATGAAAAAAATTGACAATGCCACACCTGCGGGGTGACTCTCGATGCCGCCCACCGCTCTGATCGTGAACGACGAGCCTAAGACAAACGATCTTTTGGCTTCTCTAGTCCGGGAACTTGGTTTTCAAACCGTCCAGAGGGAGACCGGTGCCGGTGCCCTTCAGGCGGTCGCTGAGGAACGTCCGGATATTATTCTACTTGATTTGACCTTGCCCGATGCAACCGGGTTTGAGATCTGCCACAAGTTAAAATGTGACCGAGAAACGAATCTCATTCCGGTTGTGCTTGTGGCACTCAAGGACGACCCCCGGCAAATTCTCTCTGGGCTGCGGGTTGGTTCAAATGGTTATATATCAAAGCCTTACACTTCAGATGAAGTGAAATTGGCAATTGATTCTGCCCTAGCTTGGCGTCTTGAACGCGAGGAACATGGTGATCATGGTGAAATCCTTTTCACTCTTAGGAGTGAAATGAATTTTCTCCAGGAAACCAACGACATGCTGGCGGACCTGTTTCGCCATACACCCTTGACCGATCGACAAATCAAAGAACTCAAGCAGGTTATCACCGAAATGGGTGGTAATGCGATTGAATGGGGCCACCGTAGAAACGCTGATCTGGAACTGAAAATAATTTACCGGATTGGGGCGGACCGAATTACGCTCATTATCAAAGATCAGGGTCCTGGATTTGACCCACGTAATCTGCCCCATGCCGCCAGCGACGAAGACCCAATCCAGCACTTGGATGTAAGAAATGAACTTGGGATTCGCGAAGGAGGATTCGGGATCATGCTGGCTAAAGGCATGGTTGACGAATTTTTCTATAATGACATCGGGAATCAGGTGACGCTTGTCAAACGATTTCCGCCCAAAACTGATTGATCATGGCGGAATCGGGCCAGTCCGCTGCCTGTTGCCAGATCTATCCTGACCTGAACTGTTGGCGACCTCACCATGCGCAGGCTTTTGCTGTTCACCGTTTTTCTTCTGATTTTTCAACATTCGGCCCAGGCGCAGTTTGGTCCTTTCGGTTTTGGCGGACCATTTTTTGGGCCGGCTTATGCGCCATATGTTTCACCAACCATGCTGGTTCAAGACCGACGACCGATGACGCAAAATGTTGGTGGCCCTGTAACAACCGCCCCTGCAAATCCAAACGCTTATTGGAATTATACGCGTGATTCATCACAAAGTTTCGCGTTCACGCCACGTAATGATATCAGGCGTGGTGTTCGTGGTATTGACTCGGCCTCGACCCGCCGGGTCAGCACCCCGAATTCGCGTAATGAAAAATCTGGGGTGAAACCTGCTGATCATTTCCTTGGCTTTTTCGGCCAGAATGGCCAGCTTGTCTGGCCAGCCGATGCTCCGCTGGAAGGGGAACTCAGTGGTAAACGTGCTGCCGTTGATTCTGCAATGGCAGAACTTCGGACACAAGCCCAGTCAAAGACCAATTTCAAAGTCTCATCGATCGTTCAAAGTCGCAATACGCTTCTTGATTATGGCAGGCCTTCGTTGGCCATCCTCCGTGAAAATCAACCATCCCGGGCTGATTCTTTTCATGCATGGATGCTTGATCTCTACAACACGCTTGGTCAGATGTCAGAACAGTTGAGATAAGTTAAACAGATTATTTTAAATCAGCTTATATCCAATCGCATTATTATCGATTCTGGTAAATGCAATTCTGCAACCCGCCCGAATTCACCAGGTAACTGTGTTAAATAAATCCACCAGGCATCAGTTGGTATTGATTCGGCAGCCTTATCTGCCCATTCGACAATCGAAATACCACCGGAGTCGAAAGTCTCGCCGACTCCCAGCATTTCAAACTCATCCGGGTTATCCAGCCGGTAAACGTCGAAATGGTGCAGAATCAGGCCCGATGAAGTCGGGTAATCCTGCTGAATCAGATAAGTTGGGCTGTTAACAATCTCTTCAGGCACACCCAGTTGTGTGGCAAACCCACGTGTAAAAGTTGTTTTGCCGGTTCCAAGGTCGCCTACCAAGGAGATCACCTGCCCAGGCTCAGCCAGGCTGGCTAATTTGGCAGCGAGCCTAAGCGTGGCTGATTCGTTAGGCAATGGGATTTCAATGAGATCCATATTAAATTAAATAATCATGGATGAAAATGGTCGAAACCGGCTTTTTCCCATGGCATTACTCTGCCATCCGGCCATCGCACCAAAATGCCATGATCTTCTGTAATGGTGCCCACCCGATGCACTCCCTCAGGCACTTCACTAATCGCCTCCGGGTCAACGCAAAAGCAAAGCTCGAAATCCTCACCATCCGACAATGCTCGTGGCAAGAGTGTTTCAATCATACGCTCTTCCAACTGAAATTCATCAAGTAATTCTGTATGAATTGGTATTTCAGCCGCCTCGAGCATCGCACCCAACTGGCCTGACTCACTCAGAATATGTCGCAAGTCTCCTCCCAACCCATCAGATAGGTCGATCATTGCTCTCAGTGCATCGCCCAAACTCACTTTCAACTCTTGGGCAAAGCTCACTCGAGGCTCGGGCCGCAAGTGTCGGCCACTTCGCAACGAGCCACCCAGCGGTCCACTGACAAATATAAAATCACCCGGTCGGGCACCGCTTCGCAGCACTGCTCCTCCCGCTGGTTCAAGGCCCATCAGTGTGATGTTAATCACAAGGGGTCCATCCCAAACATTTGTGTCGCCACCTGCAATACAGATATCAAATCGAGCGGCTTCTGAATGAAGACCTCGCATTAAATCTTTTGCGATTACATTTGTATGATTTCTAGGAACGGCAACGCTGGCAAATGCGCATACCGGTGTTCCTGCCATCGCGGCAATATCAGATATGTTCACGGCCATCGCCTTTCGGCCAATCTGAAATGCCAATTCCGCAGCTGAACCAGCGGGGAAATGCCGTCCTTCCATGAGCATGTCGGTCGTCACAAGCCATCGCTGGTCGTATGGGCCCTGCCTGATTACAGCACAATCGTCGCCGATACCAACGTCAATCAGTGTTCCGGGCCGGGCGGTAACGCTGTGGCGGATGCTCTCGATCAAGTCAAATTCGCCGGCCATTGCAAAATACCTCAGACCACTTCGGGAGGAGCGGGCGCTGCCTGACCTTGCCAGTGGTTCTCCCCATAGGGAGATCGTGAAGGAAAACGGCTGCCGTACCAAAGCCGCACCACTTGTTCGGCTGTGCGTGACAAACGACGTCGTGTGCCGTCAGGGTCTAGAGCATGTGAAAGATTCATTGGTTCGGTAGAAATCGAAAAAAATGCTGTGACACCTTGATCTAATACACTTTCTGCGCCAGATGCAATAGAACCGCCCAGTGCGATGCATGGCTTGCCGCATTCTCGCGCCACATTGGCCACGCCAGCGACAGTTTTGCCAAAGCCGGACGAGTGGTCAATGCGTCCCTCACCGGTAATGCAGAGCTCGGCTATCTCTCTTCGGCGACGCAGACGTGTCGCTTCGATCACAAGGTCAATTCCGCGCCTTAGCCGCCCTCCGGTAAATCCGACAAGCCCAGCCCCAAGCCCTCCAGCCGCCCCCGCGCCTGGGATATCGCGGATTT
>JBILGL010000449.1:0-4150 GCA_044351075.1 Isosphaeraceae bacterium
AGGCAGATGAGCTTTCTGAGCCAGAATAATCGAGTGGCCATTCTGACCACACCTTTGGGAACGGACACACTGGTTGTGCAGCGGCTGGAAGGCGCGGATGAGATTTCGCAGTGTTTCGCCTATGATCTGACATTGCTGGCTGATGCATCAACAACGATTGATTTCAGCCAGATACTTGGTAAAAACGTCTCGCTAAGCATTAACTGGAATGCCAGTTCGCCTAGATACATTTCTGGAATCGCAACAGAATTTTTACAGGCAGAGCTGGTGGCTGCCAGCCAGGGAATGCCAGCCCTTTGCCGTTATGAAATGAAAATCCAGCCGAAGCTTTGGACGCTCGGCCTGACGACAAATTGCTGCATTTACCAAGATAGAACGCCAGCACAGGTTATTGAATCGGTCTTGAAAAACGCAGGAATTGACTACTCAATTAAATTGACAAACCCTTCAGCTAAAAGAGTTTATATTGTTCAGTTCAATGAAACTGATCTTGATTTTATCAGTCGATTGATGGAGGAAGAGGGTATCAGTTATTTTTTCAAATTTTCTCAGGGTTCTCATGAAATGATCATCACGGATAATCCTGCAACTAACGCCATAGATCCACCCGGCGCATCACAGCTGACTTATGCCGCACAGATTCAGGCTGATTCCCGGATGGGTCCAGTTGTGACCAGATGGTTGAAGCGACAAAAATTGGTTTCGGCCGGATCTGTGTTAACGGACTACCAATTTCAGCAGGCCGATAAAACGGTTCAGGGCAAGGGGAAGCCCAAAACCACCAGCATTAATGCCGGGAAGGTCAGCCATTCGCTCTCGGCCGGGAACTTTTCAAAGTCCATTTTAAGCAAATATCCGTCGTTGCCGGCACATCATGTGGACTCCATTAATTCAGAAGGAAATCAGGATAACTCAGCGCTCGGTGGCCTGCAGAAACTGGCAGATAATTATGCGGCTATTGAAATTGCAAGGGCGACATGCAACGCTGTCCGTATCGATGCCGTTACGCTTTCGCCCGCTCTTCAGGCTGGTGCCAAGTTTTCCCTGAAAAGCCATTTTAATGGTGATGGCGATTATCTGGTCACTCGGGCTAAGGTCATTATTGACCAATCAGCCAGCCTGTTACCTTCCTTTTCCGGAACGACGATCAATTCATTTATTTGCGAAAGCGAATTTCAGACAGTTCCTTTAAAGACGGCCTGGGTACCCCAGCTGATCACCCCACGGCCCCGAATTGATGGACTTCTCACAGCGAAGGTGCTCTCCACGACCAATTCTGATAATTCTTCTGGAAGTAGTTCCGGCGGATCCAAGGAGAACGATCCGATACTGACCGACAAATTCGCCCGTATCAAAGTGCAATTTCCGTGGGCGACCCAGGCCCAGAGCAGCGATGGGCAGTCAACCGCGAGTTGCTGGATGCGTTATGCGCAGCCCTGGGCTGGTAATGTCTGGGGGAGCCTGAATATCCCACGCGAAGGACAGGAAGTGGTGGTTGCCTTTGAGCAGGGCGATCCAGATCGGCCAATTGCATTGGGCTCAGTTTATAATTCTCTGAACATGCCGCCATTTGAACTGCCGGTAAACAAAAATTACAGTGGGCTTAAAACGTCAACGCCGACAGGCTCAGCCGATCAGTTCAGCGGATTAGCGTTTAACGACACAAAGGGCTCGGAAGAGGTGCGTCTGCATTCTGAGCGAAACATGACTATTCAGGTAGAAAACTCGTCGGTTAACAAAATTGGTGGCACGTTCTACAAGACAGTTGCCGGAAATTCTTTTGAGCGTTTTGGCGGCAAATTTCAGGCGAGTAATTCCGGTTCAGGCGGCGGCGACAACTCCTCGGGGAGCAACACCAGCGGCACACCGACAACGGCAACGGCGACTCCGGGTGATTACTGGAAGAATCTTAACAACGTGGATAAGGCCGACGGCGAGGCATGGAAAACATGGGAACAAACCCAGCCGCCCGGCTTAAGCTACCGAAGCACAATGGTTTATGGGAGCCAATTGGAAAGTGTGGTGGGTGTTGATACACGCCTGACTTTGGGAGATAGCTGGTCGATTGTAATGGCACCAGCTGGGCTCGAGTCGGCGGGTATGAGTGTTTCGAAGCTTGATGATATGTCGGAAGCGACGGGCTTGCCGGGCAGTACTCCGAAGGCCTTGCCGGGTATTGCGAGCATCGTGATTGGAGCCAACCATCAGATCGTGGTGGGGGCCAGCACGAGGTTTGAACAAGGCTCTTCGGTCAGTGTTTTTGGGGTGGTGAAGTCTGCGACTGATTCGCTCAATTCCGGCCTGAAGAATATTTGCAGCAAAGCTGCGGCCAATGTTGTTTCGGCGGCATCGACTAACGATACTTTTTCTGATAAGAATCGAGGAACGGTTGCGGGGTCGCTGGTGGGTCTATCAGCCGAAAGCCTGTTGGGTGGGCTGGTCGGAAATGTCGTGACATCGGCACTTAACGGAAATTCGGCGGTTACGAAATTTGCATCCGTTTCTACAGCAGCCAATCCATTGACGAGTCAGGCACGAGGGGTTTCCGTCAGTTCGGCGACAAGTGCACTCTCAAATGCTGGATCAGCGCTGGCAGATATGGTCAGCCAGATGAGCAGCGGCGTTTCCACCAAAATCAGCCACGCCGTTCAATTGGCAGAAGGCACGACACTAATTGGCTCAGGACAATCGATTCTTCTGAGATCATCAGCCGATACAAGTGTGTTTCCGAATTGTGGAGGTAAAGCGGGTACGATTGCATTAATCGCAGAAGGCGTACCTGGCGGAAGTCCCTCGGGATCATTGGTCATGATGGGTGGGGAATTATTCAGTCTTGGAACAGCCAAAAATGGAGATAAATTTGCACACATCTGTGCCAATAGCGACGGCCAGATGTTTATTGACAGCGGCTCTTCCGGCGCGATTCAGATAAACGCAGCAAATGCCGACCAGAATATGATATTAAATACGTCTGAGATTTCATTAACAACGAATAACAAGCCGATTAAAATGACAACCAATGGCGGAACACTGACAATTACAACGGCCAAGGGCGAGGTGAGTATTAATACAACTTCCGGCGCAATTAATATCAAGTCAAGTTCAGGTGCAATTACCATTGATTCAGGAACGGGGAATTTGAATCTCCAGGGAAATGCCATTTCTATTAAAGCGACACAGGGTGTGACGATTCAGGGAATGACATTTGAAGCAACGGGGCAGACTTCGGCAACAATCAAGAATTCGTCAGGCAACAGTCTGGCTCTAAGCTCAGCCGGAGCTACGTTAAAAGGCCTCAATACATCTGTGGAAGCGAATGTGCAGCATTCTGTCAAAGGGGTGATGATACAGGAAAATGGCTCGGCGATGGCCAAGCGTAATGCCGGGATCACCATGGATTAAATGCAATACTAGAATGGGCCTGCGATGAAGATTTCAGATCAGAAATTCAGGACGCTTAACCAGTGGCTGGGTGAATCAGATTTATTGAAGCACGCGAGGCTGAGCGGCAGCCCCTCTGAAAACAGTCTGATTCAAACCCAAAAAAGCTGGGTTGAAATCAAACAGATCTGTTTCAATCGACCCGCTGATCTGATTGAAATTCTGTCACAGGCGATGCCAATACGGTATGGTGTCTGGTGGGGAATGCTATGCGGTGTTGGGAACAATCATTTTGCCAATTGTGGACTATCTGCAAATTGTATTTCGACAATTCTCGAATGGATTTTTCAAACGGATGAAAACCATCGATTAAAAGTACGTGCGGCTGCGGAATCAACAGATTGGAAGATGCCCGAAGGGTTGCTGGCCAGGGCTGTGGCATGGAGTGCGGGCAGCATTCTGCCGGAAACTGTTCCTGTATTTTTACCGGCACCAGAAGGAGTAACCGGGCAAATGATTGCCGGATCTGTTCTGAGCTTTGCAGCCCAGAATACAACTCAAAATTACAATGAAGTTCTTTCATATTTTATCAGTTTGGGGGAGGAAGTGGCAAGCGGTATGCTTTTGCCGGACGGATGGCATCGGCAGAATATGCAACTGGGAAATTCCTCGAATATATTTCACGATCTGTCACCGATTGAAATTCCGGGGCATATTGATTTCGGTTAATAAAGTGCAAATTCAATCCTGAAAGATGAATCTCATGGCG
>JBILGL010000052.1:0-13522 GCA_044351075.1 Isosphaeraceae bacterium
CTGGTTGCCAGCGTGGCAGTGATTCGCCAATATTCTTCGGAAACAAACGCGTTAATTTCTTTTTCACGCTCGGCAATCAGACGCACGGCGACAGACTGCACACGACCGGCCGAAAGATTCCGTGTGACTTTCTTCCAGAGCAGGGGCGAAAGTTCGTAGCCCACAAACCGATCCAGAAAACGGCGGGCCTGCTGGGCATTCACTTTGTCGATATCGATCGAAGTGGCGTTGTTAAATGCTTCCTTGACCGCACGTTCGGTGATTTCATAAAACATTACGCGCTTGACACGATCATCCGGCAAATCCAAAGCGGCCTGCAGGTGCCAGGCGATCGCTTCACCCTCGCGGTCCGGGTCAGTCGCCATATAGACGGTGCGAGCCCGGGCGGCTTCCTTCCGCAATTCGGCCACTGTGTCGTTTTTGCCGGGCATAATCTCGTAAGTTGGTTCAAAATTATGCTTTACATCTACGCCAATTTTACGTTTAGGCAGGTCTCGCACGTGGCCCATACTGGCTTTGACGATCACCCCGCTGCCCAGAAATTTATTGATGGATTTGGCCTTCTTCGGGCTCTCCACAATCACCAGGTCGCGCATCCGGCCCGACCTGCTGCCGCTTTCCTCAACAGACTCTTTGGGAAGAGCCTTCTTTGCGGCAATCGTTTTGGTGGATGTCTTTTTTGCGGCGGCTTTACGTTTAGGTGCTGCCTTCGCGGTATCGGAACTCTTTCGGGCCACGGTGAATCAACCTTCCATCGGTATTCGCCACGAGAGGCTCTGATCCGGGGGACATGTTCCGCTCAGAACCAGGCAGCGGGTGGCTGCCTTTGATATTATCCGGTCTGGACAAGTGGGCCAGTCAGGCTTGCACAACCCCGACCCGTTTCGCAATCGCTCTCTCTTTTTGATGGATTATCCGCAACCGCCGGGCTTGTCAAGGGGGAGATGATTTGAAGCATCATCTGCTGAGGCTTGCGTTTTCGGATTGAATTGACTAATTTAGTCACTTCGGATAACGATGGATATCCCGAAGAAATCAATTTTTGTCTAGCGCCGCCCCGTGAGGTCGCCGTATGCCGTTTGAGACGTTCCGACGCAACCAGCGTCCACTTCTGGCTGTTTTCGCCCTGATGGCGATGTTTGCATTCGTGGTTTCCGACAGCCTCATCAATTTCATCTCCGGTGGCGGGTCGGGGGCCAATAAGGATGAAGTCGTCGTCCAGCTCTTTGGCAAAGATGTCAAAGCCAGTGAGATTGGCGAAATGGCCAGCCAGCGTGCTTACGCCAACGATTTCCTGACCCGTCTGCTTCTCCTGAAGCTCTCAAAGGCCCAGATGGGTCTGCCACCGATCCAGAATTTCTTCGGACCGACCGACGACAAATCGATCGTCGATGCCATGATTCTGGACAAGGAAGCTGATCGACTCGGCATGCCAATTGACGCCGAAGCGACCCGCAAATGGCTGCGTGAATCACCCGTTTCGATCCTCCTGCAAAGTTTCGGCCTCTCTGGATCCGAAACCACGATGCGTACCTTCGCCGATCGGATTGGCAGCATCACAAACGCAGACCTCGACGAAACTTACCAGAGTTTCTTCGCGACTCGCATACCTGATCAGGCACTGATGGACGCCATTGGCAACCAGCTACGTATCCTGCAGGTGCAGCGGCTCGGCGTGAATGCTGAAATCAGCCCGCTGGAAGTTTATGAACAGTATCGTAAGGAAGCCGAAGCGGTTTCAGTAAACGCCGTTGCCTTTCCTGTTGATGCCTATCTGCCACAGACGGGTGAACCAACCGAGGCCGACCTCAAGGCCCTTTTTGAAAAAGGCAGCCAGACCGAGCCGAAGCGTACGCTGGCAGCCCCTGCCTTCAAGATTTCTCGCAAAGTGCAGGTTGAAGCCGTTTCCGCTGACATCAACGCGATTACGGCCAAACTCACCGCCGAAATGAAGGAAGAACGTGTTAAAGAGGAATATGAAAGTCGCAAAGAGGCCGACTTTACATTGCCGCCCTACACGCCGGAAGAGCGTTTGAAGCTGAGCCCGCTGCCGCAGGATCTTTTTGCCGGCGACACCGACGCCAAAATGACACCCAAGGGCCCAGCCGATTCGCAGGTGCCACCCGCCCCGGCGGAGGGCACTCGGTTTCGCCCATTTGAGGAAGTGAAAACCTCGATCACGGAAGAGCTGGCCCGCGAAGACGCCACCAGCCTCGTGGAATCGAAATTCGCCCAGATTCGCGACGGCGTCATGAACCCATTTGCTGACAAAATCCTGGACATTCAGGAAGAGAACGAAGCAGCAATTGAAGAAGGCCGCCCCGGAAACACACCTCTGCCGAAATATGACTCGGCCGCACTGGTTGACGCCGTGAAGAAGCTTGAATTGACCTACGAGAAAACCAATCTCATCTCTGAGGATGAAGCTACTTCGCCGGAAGCCGTGGCCTCTCTGGGCGTGATTGTGGATGCTCGCGTCGGCACAGAAGTGGGCGATCTGGGAAATAATTTCACCACTGAAATTTTCTCGGAAGATTTCGAAAAATTTGACCCTTCCGTCTTCTCCACCATTTCGGGCCGCCGTTACCTCGTCTGGAAGATCGATGATCAGCTGGCCCGGGTGCCGACTTTTGAGGAAGCCCAAACCGCAGTCACCAGCTACTGGAAAACGGCCAGGGCTCGCGAAATGGCTGAAAAAGCGGCCAAAGAATTCGCTGCCGCTGTGGATAAAAAAGCGGGCGACCTGAATGCCGAAGCCACAGCCACCAAGAAGACGGTGATCGTTACAGCCCCGACCACCCGCCAGGCCACGAGCTTTGGGGGCATGCCATCGCGAGCCAATCAGTTCCCTGAACTGGTCGAGCCAGGCGAAGGGCTGATGAACGCCGCCTTCGAATTGAAAGAAAAAGTCGCGAGTGTCGTACCAAATTCCACGACCAGCATTTACTACGTGATGACCGTGAACAGCCGCAAGGGAATCTATCCTGAGCAGCTCTACGGCGCAGGTGGGCCATTCCTCCGTCTGCTCGGCTCGGCCATGTCAGATACAATGGGCGAAAGCCGCGACGAATGGCTCAAAGACCTGCGACGCAAGGCAAAATTACCGGAAAACTGGGTTCCGCCTTCGGAACAGAGCCGGAACAGCAAAACGAATTCCTGAAACGGCTATTTGATTGAAAACCGGATTCCCAAGCCCCTGCATCATCGGGGGCTTTTGCTTTTTCGACTTCCGATTTCTGGGAGAGGTACTGTCAGAATATTGACTTGCAGGATTAGAATAGACTCATCGAGCAACTCGTTCGACGGTAAAGAATTTTTTGAGGAATCAGGACCATGCGCTGGCTTACGGTTTTGGCGATTGTTCTGGGATCGTTCACGGGGCTGAATGCCGAAGACATTCAGAAAGCCACCGGTGAAGAGCTTTTTCAAAAAGTTGATAAGGAAATCCGCGACCAGGTGCCAGCCATGCTGCGCGAGGGCCTGAAAGAAGTTACAGTCGAGATGGGCATTCCTTACGTCGATCGCCCCAGCGGACCTGTCAAACTCGATATTTATCGCTCTTCAACTCATACGTCAACTGAGCCAAAACCGGCCGTCGTCGTGATTCACGGCGGTTCCTGGAAAAGCGGCGACCGCCGGCAACTGGGTCTTTACGCTGCATCGCTGGCCCGGCGCGGCTATATCGCATTCGCAATAGACTACCGACTCGCCCCGAAACACCCCTGGCCGGCCCAGTGGGAAGATGTGCGAGATGCGGTGATTTATGTACGCCGGGAAGCCAAAAAACTCGGTATTGATCCCGATCGTATCGGCGCTGTGGGCTATTCCGCAGGCGGTCATCTGGCAAGCATGCTGGCCGTTAATGGGGCCAAGGAATCAAGCGCATCCGAACCAAAAATCTCGGCCAAGGTGAGCTGTGCCGCTGCCGGTGGAGCTCCTTGCGACTTTTCCCAAATGCCGCTTGACAATAACTTTCTAAAATATTGGCTGGGTGCCACCCGCAAAGAAGCCCCCGATGTTTATCTGCACGCGTCGCCGCTGCAGCAGGTTTCCCACCTGGCGGCCCCCATGTTTTTCTACAATGGCGTGATGGACTTCATGGTCCGCCCCAACTCGGCAGCCGATCTCTCCAAATCACTGAAAAAGTTTGGTATCGATACAGCCCAGCACCTCGTTCCGGGCGCTGGTCACATCACGGCGGCCCTCGATGAAAAAGCCCTGACCAACGCCTGGGCCTTTCTTGACAAACACCTGAAACCCATCGCCCAAAAACCGGCAATTGCCGAAACCCCAAAGCCTGCTGCCCCTGCCGAACTGGCACCAACAGGGAAATAATCAAGAATATGGCTGAAAAAAAGCTGGTTTTATCCGTCGGCCAGTGCGGCTACGATAATAGCCGCCTGCGTTCGCTGATCCAATCGATCCGCACTGATCTCACTTTAATGACGGTAGATACGGCGACTGAAACGCTTAACGAACTGCAAAGCCAGAGCGGGCAAATCTCTCTGATTTTGATCAACCGCCTCTTTGACTCTGATGGCGGCAGCGGCCTTGACCTTATTAGAGCCGTTTCGGAACAATACCCAGCCCAGCATCCGCCGCTCATGCTCGTTTCAAACTATGAAGACGCCCAGGCGACCGCCATCGCCCATGGGGCTTTGCCAGGCTTCGGCAAGTCAGAACTTTCCAGCCCTCGCACCGCCGAACGAATTAAGGCAGCACTGGGGGAGTGAGCAACAATTGATTAAACTCCGTTCATTCAGAAATCCGGATATTTCTTTCTTTTTGCTGCTTTTCGGCCGCACTTTCTACAACAGCAGGCTAACCCGAAGCGGAAGCATTGAAGTTGCGCATTTAGGAGAATCTGTTTTCTTTGCGGCTCCAGAGGAGCCGTCTATGAATAGATATGGCCTCCGGCCATCGATAAGAATAGGCATCGAATTATTGGGCTCCAGAGGAGCTGTCTATGAATAGTTATGGCCTCCGGCCATTTAAAAATCCTATCGAATCGTGGGATTTCAGTAGATCGACGATACAAAAGCGCGACTTCAAAAAGCGCAAGCGAGGGAATTATTCTGATCAATCTATCTTATTTCTTATCCCTCTCTAGCGCATAGGGTTAGCCTTGTTCGCCTTATTTTTAAAAATGTGGATTATTAGTAAAATTCCCAAAAGTCGTATCAACGCCAGTTTTCTCTCAGATTTGAGATTAGAAGTTTCAATTCCTGCTTCACTAGCCTCTGATTATCAACCTTTAGTGGCGGTAAATGTCCTTTCGATCATCAAGTTTAAGCACTATTACAGTAAGAACTTGGTCACGAATGACATAAATCACTCGGTAATTGCCACAGCGAATGCGATAATAGTCATCAAACTGCCCTTTTAACTTTTATAACCAACAGGGCGAGGATTATTTGCAAGTTCATAAATCTTTTTTGAAATTCGCTCTCGATTTGATTGATCGAGAGCAGACAAATACTTTCGGGCGTCTGTCTCAATTCTGACTTCATAACGGCCAGAATCGCTCATTCGCTTAATCCAAATTCCTTCATTACTTCTTCAAAAGGAACTGTTGCACCGGGTTCATTGATCCGTTTCAACACTTCTTCCGCGTCGCGAATATCTTCTGCATCTTCAAGAGCTTCCAGTAATTCAACATCTTCCACGGGAACGATCGCAAACTTCATTCCATCGATCACCATAATCGTACGTTCACCCTCAGCCGCACCTTTTATGGCATGAGTCAAATGATATGAAATCGGAATATCACCAGCTAAATTCATTGTGTCAGACCTCCGGCTACTGATACCTCTTCCATAAATATCGTCGCTTTTCCAGGCTGAGTCAACGAATTAAATCGATGACATTTATCGTTGAATCACCAATTCCTGCAAAGCAAGCTGAATGGTGATTTCATTCGATTTTCCAGAAATCACTTCCGATCCGTCAGTTCCAGTGTCACGATGCGCCAGCGATTATCAACTTTCTTACGAATCTGTGTGAATTGAAACCGCTTGTTCATACCATTTTCAGTAATCTGAAAAAAACCAGCAATCTGTAAAAGCTCCGGCGTGATAAACCGAGCGTAATGCACCTCATTTTTGGGCGACCATTCGCCAATCTTCGGGGCAAGCTCATACACCTTATCGATCTTCTCCCGACCGCGGGTAATTGATACGGCCGGCGAGCCAAACGGCTCAATCGTGGTCATCACAATTTCCGCATCATCCAGATATTGCTCAGCCAGCGCCTTGCCGTCGCCCTTGATAAAGAGTGCCACCCCGGCTTCCGTCAGCTCCCGGGCCAGCTTCATTGCCGCCTGATCCGCTGGTGCACTCGCTTCCTGTGCCTGACCCGACTGAACCGGCAGCACCAACGCAAATGATAACGCCAAAGCCATTCCCCAAATCGTTTTCATTTCATTTCTCCTTCAATTGGATGCCGCAATTCACTTATAAGTAATGATACATAACTTGATCAATTCCTGCACAAAAGCATTACACGACCGATCCCGCCAGATGCCCCATACTCCAGGCAGCCTGAAAATTATAGCCACCGATCCGGCCATCAATATCAAGTACCTCGCCAATGAGATAAAGCCCCGGCCGCAGCCGACTTTCCAGCGTTTTGGGGTCCACCTCAGCCAAGGCCACACCACCGGATGTCACTTCCGCCTTTTCAAAACCAAGTGTGCCCGCCAATGGCAATCGCATTGATTTCAGTGCGTTAAGCAGCGCCCTTCGGCGCTCTTTCGAAAGCTCGGCCGCCAGCAGCCCCGGCGGAATTCCGGCCTTCTCCAACAAGTGTTCCCTGAGCCGGCCTGGTAGCTCTTCGGGCAATAATCGCGCCACTCCGATGCGCCCCTGTCGGCTCCGGGCAATAAAATCCGCCTCAATCTGCTCTGGCTTCTGATCCGGCATCAAATCCAGTTCAATCGACCATCCCGCCAGATCCTCAGCCCGGGCCGGCAAACGACTAATGTCTAATATCGCAGGGCCAGTAAGGCCGAAATGGGCAAAAAGCACGGCCTCCCGCCGCTCGTCCACCACCTTCTGGCCGGCATCAAGCACCTTCACCAGCACATCCGGCAGAGTCAGCCCCTTGAGCTCGTTCACCCATCCAGCATTCACCCGCACCGGCACCAGCGCTGGCCTGGGCGGCACAATGGAATGACCAAAACCAGCCGCCACCGCATAGCCATCGCCCGTCGTGCCACTGCCCGGATAGCTCTTCCCGCCCGTGGCTAAAACCACCCTGGGGGCCTGAAATGTCTCGGTTTGGGTCTGAACTTCAAATAATCCCGCTTCTTCAACCCACCGCACCGCCTTCATCGCCTGATTCGTCAGCAGACTGGCACCCGATTGCCGAACGGCCCTTAGCAGCACATCCAGCACGTCTGTGGCTCGGTCACTCGTCGGAAAGATCTTGCCATTGGCTTCGACTTTCGTCCCAAGCCCAGCCGCTTCAAACCAGCCAATCGTTTTATCAACGTCAAAGGCCTTCAGCGCAGGCCCGAGAAATCGCCCCGCCTCACCTTCAAAAGCCGCCTGAATCGCCCGCACTCCCTGACAGATCGATACACCAACTGCCGGATCAATCGGCCCACTGATTCCCTCAAGCCTGCGCAAGCCCCTAGCGTTTGTCAGATTACAGCGCGTGCCGCCAGACATGAGTATCTTCACGCCCGCCCGGCGGTTTTTTTCCAGCAGCAGCACCCTTCGGCCACGCCCGGCCGCAGTCAACGCCGCAAAAAGCCCTGCAGCCCCCGCGCCGATGATAATCACATCAAAAGCCGGTTGAGTCATTTGCCCGAATCAGCCGCAGCCAGCCGCTTGGTAAGCGATTTCATCGCCTCAGGCAGCGGATGCACCGCCTCGCCCGCCATTGCCCTGATCATGCGGGCCGCCTGGTCATATCGCCTTTTCGCGGTCGCGTCAGCCTCCACTTCAGCTTTTTTGACCAGTTCCGCAAATTTCAGACAAGCCTTGTTTTTCTCGGCATTTTCGCGGGTTTTGGCGATCTCATCCGTATTAAACAAAGTACCGGTCGTGCCTGAAGCCAGCAGATTGATCCGGTCCTGCCGGTGCGGCAGTCCAAGACCATGCCCCAGCTCGTGGCTGCTCACGCGGGGCAGGGGCTCATCAATCCCATCCTCAACCGGCCTGAGCGCAGCCGTCTCCTTAACCATCGCCTCGCGGCGGCCAAAATAAACACCATTCACATCAAAATCATGGATGTAATAGATCCTATATCCGTCAAAGCCTGTGCGTGTTTCGTCCGGAATCAAATCACGAAAGAGCAGGTGCGATTTCTTCGCCGTTTTCTTCTTCTCCGGCGCGTCTTTTTCATCAGCAATCCCCACCAGCTTGATCCGCCCTGGATTCCTGGCAGGCAGGTCCTGAACACTCTCCAGATCCCAGTATATTCCAGCCGCCGACCAGACAAGATTCACCTTGTCAATGATTCGTCGAATGTCAGCATCTGAAAGTTGGTGGCAATGCACATCGGGCACATCTTCCGCCTTGAGCCGATAGACCCGCAGCGGCAGAATCAGGAAATCGTCGGCCGGGCGGGCTTTTTTCACCTCTTCCGGCTTATCCGCCGCAACACTCGCCGACGTTGCCACACAGGCAAGCACGGCAGTCATGCAAAGAACAGAAATTGAATAACGCATGATATTTGTCAGCCCCGTTTTTTTCGTTAATCGACATGCGGCATACGGCTCGGCGGGTCAAGGTCAGGCGCAGTCTCTTTCTGCAGGCGAGCGGCCACTTTTTCCGCCTGCTCCAGCACGCGCATGGCATTTTCGCCCAGAATTTTGCGAACATTCTCTTCCGAATGCCCGCGCCGCAGCAATTCTTCGGTAATCTTCGGATAATCGGCCACACTATCAAGCCCCTTGGGCCAGCGGGTAATGCCGTCGAAGTCAGAACCAATCCCCACCGCGTCAATGCCCGCCACCCGGGCCACATGTTCGATATGATCCACCACCGTGCCAATCGTGCCATAAAGCTCAGGCTGCTGCGTTACCCATGCCTGGAGCTGACGGTCGGCCTCGGCCCGATCCTTCACTTCCGCCCGAATCTTCTTCTGCATGGCCGTCACAGCCTCAGCCGCACCCGGCACAATGAAGCTGGAAAAGAAGTTGATCATAATCACGCCGCCATTGGTTTTCACGCGCCGAAGCACATCGTCATTCACGTTTCGCGGATGCGGGCAAAGAGCAAATGCACTTGAGTGGCTGGCGATCACGGGGGCCTGACTGATGTCAAGCACGTCGTTCATTGTGTCCACACTCACATGCGAAATATCCACCAGCATGCCCAGCCGGTTCATCTCGCGCACCACCCGCTCGCCAAATTTATTCAACCCCTGGCTTTTCGGCTTGTCGGTGGCAGCATCGGCCCAGTCCAGCGTCTGGTTGTGCGTCAGCGTCATATACCGCACACCAAGGGCGTAAAAAATCCGCAGCATTGAGAGATCATTCTCAATCGCCACGCCACCTTCCACCCCCATCATGCTGGCACATTTGCCGCTTTTCACAATCCGCCGCACATCCGCCGCCGATAATGCCTGCTCAAAATGCGCTGGATATTTGTCAATCATCCTGCGCACAATATCCACCTGCTCCAGCACCGTGCGCAGCGGGTTCGGATGCGTGCCCGGAATATAAACCGACCAGAACTGAGCATTAAGCCCGCCGGCCTTGATGCGCGGAATATCCGTCTGAAACGGCTTGCCCAGCTTCGTCGCAATATCGGTCTTGCCGAAGCTGATATCGCCTTCATCTCGCAATTGCCAGGGCAGGTCGTTATGGCCGTCAAATAAAATGGCCGTTTTGTGAATTTCGCGGGCACGGGCCGCATAATCCACCTTCTCCTGAGCAACGATCGCCGGCGAGGTGGCCGCCACCGAAACAGCAGCGGATGACTTGATAAATTGCCTGCGAGAAATCATTGGGCTGAAGGCTCCGCTACTTTTTCCGGGGATATAGGCACCTTGCATCACAAAACCTGACCGGCATCAGGCATCGTCCTGACACCATCATACCAATTCCGCCCCAGGCATGGCAGAGTGGGTTGATCGATCACAAGAATGTCTTGGGAAATGAACGAAGGCAAAATCCGAATCGATACATGCCGATCATTTTTTGTTAAAATCATTGGGATATGAAATGCAATTTCAGCGGGCAAAGCGAAAGATGAAAGGTGATTCAATGCAATTTGCGATTACGATCGATCGTGATGAAAATGGCGATTGGGTTTCAGAGTGCCCGGCAATTCCCGGCTGTGTCAGTCAGGGAAGATCGCGGGAAGAAGCCATTGAAAACATCAGGGATGCCATCAAGAATTGCCTGATTGTTCGTGCCGAGCGAGGTCTTCCACTGACACTTGAAACACACCTGATTGAAGTAGTCGCCTGATGGCCCGGGTGCCAGTACTCAGTGGTCGTGATGTCGTCAGGATTTTTGAAAAACTTGGCTGGGAAAGAGCGAGGCAAAGTGGTAACCATATCATCATGGTCAAAGCTGGTAGTTATTCGACACTCTCAATTCCTGATCACAAGGAAGTCGCTGCGGGAACGCTCCGAAGCCTGATCAAAGCCGCCGGAATGACGGTTGAAGACTTTTTGAAACTTGTCTGAATCGATCGTCCTTCATTCCAATATTTCGTTCTTTGAATTCAGGTATCAAACTCATGAATACCGGTGCCCGTTACGTCAAAATTGTTGAATGGTCGGAAGAGGATCAATGCTTTGTCGGTCATTGCCCTGGGATTATCGGCCCATGCTGCCATGGCGTTGACGAGACGGAAGTTTATCGTGAGCTCTGCGAGATCCTCAGCGAATGGATCGAAACCATGATCGCCGATGGTAAACCACTGCCAAATCAGACCATCGGGCCATTCTCGCTGTCACACATCCCGAAAACCGTCTGATTGATACCCGATTCGTAATCAATTATTTTGAAGTATTGAATTCGTTAAATCATGGACAAATGAATTGTCGTGGTCACACACCCTTTCATTTCAGCCTTTATCGTCCAAATGGGACGCTGCATACCAGCCCAGGGCAACGCCCCTTGGGGCGTATCTTACAAAAATAATCGATCCATGAACCCGGGTAATCAAAGCCATGCCGCAATCTCTCTCCAACATCATGATCCATCTGATCTGGAGCACGAAAGACCGGCGGCCATGGCTGAAACCAGGCATTTGTGACAAAACACATGCTTTTCTGGCTGGGGTGGTGCGCCATGGTCACGCAAGTACGAATTCAATTCGCAATTTCCCTTTGCATCAGGCTTCGCATGGCCTGGTTGACGGCTTCATTGGTGGGAAATGCCGCGCGGACATCCGGGGCCAAAATCGCCAGATTCGTTCCTGAACGATAACGGTTCAGATGTTTGCCCCTGATAGCGTCTCGCAGCTCGGCCGCGTCGTATTCGGGTCTCAGGTCGTCATCTTTCGGCGATTCATCCTTCTTCATAAATTCTCCTTTCGCGTCGGGTCGCGATAATGATGCGGGTCACGCTTTACAGCATCCATCAATCAACGGAATTGTCACGATTTATCATGCCATTTGATCAATTACAATCGTAGGGCACGATTTATCGTGCCATGTTTTATGTTAAATCATCATGCCCGAAACCGATTTTTGCGGGAAATTGGCACGATTTATCGTGCCATGTTTTATGGAAAATAATCATGCCCGACAATCATTTTTACGGGAAATTGGCACGATAAATCGTGCCCTACATTTACCAGATATCTGCCGCTCGCCCCATACCGAGCCTGCGCCTCCGCGACAAGATATTTAAATTATACTTTTGATCACTAAAACCAAATTATGGCGAAACGGAACCCATTGAACTTATGACGGTTAGCGGGATTACTGCCAAAGCGGTATGCCGAACGGCATAATCTACCGATGAAGTGCCAGCTACCACCACGGAGCACTCGATACGAAGTCTCAGCAGGCCCGGACAGGTCAGCCCCACCCGTCAGCGTTTTCACGTACCAGTCAGAAACCCATTCATAAACATTACCGTGCATGTCATAGAGTCCCCAAGAGTTTGGCGGATAGCTGCTGACGGGTATCGTTTTTCCCAGATAAAGCCCCTTCGCCGCACCGTTGTAAGGGTAATTCCCATCAAAATTAGCTTGCTCACTGCTTAGCGAATCACCAAAAGCCGTGGCGGTGGTCGTTCCCGCGCGGCAAGCGTATTCCCACTGGGCTTCGGTCGGCAGGGTAAAGCGGAAGCCGCTGAGTTGATTAACTACCGCATTCGTTTCATTCAACTTCTGGATGAATGTCTGTGCATCATACCATGAAACCTTATCCACCGGCAGCTTACGCGAGCCCTTAAAGTGGCTGGGGTTCTGGCCTATGACAGCCTGATAAAGCTCCTGTGTTACTTCGGTTTCCATCATCCAAAAGCCTTTAGTCAGTGTGACATCGACTTGATTCTCGTTATCGAAGCGATCCTCTTCGCTTTCCGGGCTCCCCATTTTGAATTTGCCCGGCGGGCACCAACGGAACGGGATTTCGATTTTATTGAATGTAATCACATGCCGGTCGCCGGCTTTTGTGCCGGCAGTCAGTCGACCGGATATTGGCTGATTCGTGCCAACAGTGCTATCCGACGTTGTCAACTTTTCTGCTCGGCCATTTTCTTTTTCAACAAAACCTCCACTGCCAAAAAGACTGCTTAATATGCCTTTTTTCTTCGGCTCTACTGCTTTTGGTTCCGGTTTGGTTGTTACCTGTTCCTGAGTTTTGACTTGTGTTTGATCGGGCGATTGCGGTGCAACTTGAGGCTCTTTATTTAGCTGTGGCGTTGGTTTGGGTTCTTCTTTTTTTGGTAATGGTTTTGGTACATCCACTTTTGGCGGTGGTGTTAGTTTGGGCTCCTCATTTTTCGGAGCGTGCGGCGCGGCCGGGCTCAATATTTCAATATTCGGGTTAATGACCGGCTCAACCACAACTCTTGCCTGAGGGCTGGCAATCTGATTCAGGCGGGCAAGCACCGCATCAAAATGGGGCAGGCGATGTTCAATTTCCTCATCCACACATTCGCTGAGAAAGTCTCGCCAGGCTTCACTGAGGGTTCGCAAATGCCTTCGCTCATTGGGCGAAGTGGTATTAAACAGGGCAAAATAACAGAGCTTGCCAAAGGCATACACATCCGAATGCGGGCCGATTTCCTTGATCCGTTCCATATCAAGCTGCTCAGGCGCGGCATAGTCGGGCGTGCCCGCTACAGAACTGCCGACCAGCGACTTTCTCGCCGAAATCTGCTGATGCTGTGATCGGGCCAGGCGCTCCTGCCGCATGGCCAGGCCGAAGTCGATAATCTTGACCAGCCATTGCCCGTTTTCTTCCCTGACCAGCAGATTTGCCGGTTTAATGTCACGGTGCAGCACACCCTTGCCATGGGCTGCCTTCATGCCTTGAGCAATCGGCAATGCAATCTGCAAAAGTTCAGTCGTTGTCAGTTGTCTGGTTTGTTTAAGGAATTGAT
>JBILGL010000451.1:0-4142 GCA_044351075.1 Isosphaeraceae bacterium
TCAAAGTGATTCAAGTTGAATGGGATGGATATTGTAAATTTGTATTAACTTTTGAAACTTCTGTGCCCTGAATCATTGATTTTCCAGCCGTGATAAAAACAAAAAATATTTGCCATTGACGAAATTAAAAAAATTGAGATTATCTGAAAACTATCAAGAACTTGTGACAAGGCATGCAAGCTAATGGACGAACATACGCTGTGAATACCTGGTTGCCAATCAATGCAATGTCTGAACTGAATAAGTCGGTTTTTGTTGCTCTTTTATGTCTTGTTTTTTCATCGATCTCAGCCAATTCGCAAACTTCAGCTTCAAAAACCTCTCTACCGGCCGGCATGAACGATGCCCGGCAATCGAGGGCGGGCACAAAACCGGTTCGAGTTGTCGAAGTGCCTGATCTGGGGCTGCCTGACCTTAATCAATATCTTGATGTGAATTTTGATGTTCAGGCACCTGTCAAACCCAAAATTACCGGCGACGATGTCAGGGCCCTTGGAAATCCGGCAATTGCATTTCCTCCGCTACCTGAAAAACTACCGGCTCCTTTACCTGCATCAAATTCAATTAATGCGTCGTCAAATACAGCTTTTTCGAATTCCCTGAGCCACAACGAACGGCCAGTGGCTGTGCCGAATAGCTCGCTGGTTGTGCTGGCCAGGCGCGATAATGCAATGCAGCGAGCCACTTATTCGACGCCTGAAATGGTCTTGATCGATCCGGGTGTTGCAAAAGTTGGCTGTACGCGATGCGGACAGCTGGGCGACCCGGGCGACCTCAATTTTGGCTATTGTGCCACGGGGCGTTGCACTCCTGGCCGGGCTGTCTGCTATCCCTATGCGGGCGACTCGTTTTTTCAGCGAGTCTCGTCGCTGATTTATCAGTGCCTGACATGCCCAGACCCCTGCTATGAGCCGTCGTGGAATCCGCTGGCGAATGCCGCTTTTATGATCGATAGCCCACGCCCGCAGACGATGCTGCGTATCAAATATGATCGATGGTCGAATATTACAACACCTGATCGCGGCGGATTTTTCTGGTCCCAGGCCAATGGCAAGGGGCTGGGCCCCAGCCCTCTGCGGCTGGCTCAAAGTGGCAGCGGTATCAAACCGCCAGTGCCTCAGCCGGTTTTTGTGAATATCGATGAAGGCACCTACAGCATGGAAGCCGGCGCCGCCGGTAAGATGGCCTTCTTTCTTAACTTTCCTTATCGTCTGGTAAATACGAATGATACATACGCTGGCGGGGCTGGTTTTGGTGATATGAGCCTGGGCACGAAGAGCGTGCTGATCGATACCGAACTTTTACTTCTGACATTTCAATTCAAAACATATATGCCCATTGGAAATGCCAGTCGCGGAACTGGTTTGGGTGTTGTGCGGCTTGAGCCTTCGCTGATCTGGTCCACCAAGCTTTCCGAGAAAACGTTTTTTCAGGGTCAGTTGGGGGAATGGGTTCCCCTGGGTGGATCAAACTATTTCGGCAGCGTGCTTTTGAGTAAATTTGCCTTAAACCATGAACTGACAGAAATCATTCCTAATGTGCCGCTGATTGGCGTTCTTGAAATCGATGGCTGGACATTCCAGAGCGGCCGATACACTCAGCTTTTTTATACCCCCAACAAACAGATTGCCACTGTGACCCGATCAGCTAATACGCAGTCATACTGGAACATCGGGCCCGGAGCCCGTATAGCTTTTGGTAATAAAGCCGATTTGGGAATGGGCCTTCTTTTTGGAATGGGCTCGCAATCGTGGGGCAACCCAATCGTGACCGTTGATTTACGCTGGATGTATTAATTGTATTTGATTACGACTTACGCTTGACCATTTTCATAAGTCTGTTAACGAGTTCAGGTCCTGTCAGTAAAGGTTGTTTTACACTTGATTCAGTATTTTCTTCAGTATCTGGTTTATCATTTGATTTTTCTTCAGTCGCTGGAATCGCCTCCGACACTTTCTTTGCATTTTCTGCTTTGGCCTTGGCAGAATTGGCAGCGGCCTCAAGATCCGAAGAAAGCTGGTTACGATATGATTCAAGCTGGGCAGAATCGCGTCGAATTTCATCTGTTGCCTGATCCCATTCCTTGGCCCGATCGCTCAAATCATTTCCAAATTCAGAGATCTCTGACAATTCTGTTAAAATCTGCTTCTGCGATTCTGCCAAAGCGGCGATCGCACCCCAATCAGGCAAGGGCAGAGACTTTAGCGCCTCAGCAAGTTTTAAAGCACTTAAATCTTCCTCTGGCTCATTCGGCTTATCGATCAATTCATCGTGAATGCCTTCGCCTGCGACGGCCTCCGTTTTTGTAACACGCTCTTTGACATTGACTTTTGTCAAATTATCAAATGATTCATCGATATTCTGGCGAATAGGATTAATTTTTTGCAGGCTCTGGCCAGTCCACACGCGATCACAATTTGGGCAGAAAAGCCTGCGCCAAAGTTTTCGAGAACAGTTTTCAGAAAGACAGCCCAGAATAAAACCCGGCAATGGCTCAAGAATAATGGAACAACCAGGGCATTTTACAGGAATATTTTTATCGTGAAACTGACTGCAGGATGGGCAAACGCAAGGCACACCGCCAATTGGTCTGGGTGCGATGACGACACCGACGGAGCCTGCAATTTGTGAGCCGGGGTAATTCGGCGACCAGAGCTCGATGAGTTCGTCTCGTGTTTTACGCTGGTCAGGGCCGCGCTGTGGGTCGTGAATAATCGCAGTATTTTCCGTGGTCAGTATTCCAGAAAGAACTGAAAAATGCCCGGTCGGTTTATCGCGATCAAGTCGGTGATTAATGATCACTCCAAAGCCGGCTTCATAGCTGCGAACCAGTGCCAGCCATGGATCAGAAAACTGAGCAACAAGACATGAAAAACCAAGCCCTCGAGCATAATTTGCCAGATCATGAGTACGAATGCCCGGCTGACCGTTCTGGCCGATCCTCGTCAGAATTCCGGCAATTTTCTGCGGCGACTGAGTTGTGCCAAATTGACCAAGAACCATGGCCAGAGCAGCCGCACCACAACTGCCGCCATCATCCTGTGCTATATAAAAGGGCTTTTGCATTCGTTTTCACATCCGAAAAAGATCTATTCGCTATTTTTCCACTTGTTTCAGGATTAATTCAATAACACTGTAATTGCACCCGGGCCCGTGATAACTCCACCGTGTGCTGTGGAGTCGCCGACACGAGCCGCCGGCAGATTATTAATCAGCACAGTGGGGCTTCCCATGATAATTGTATCCGGTGGTCCGACACAGACGCACATGTTAGTCATCGTCGCTGCAGGGAGATTCATGATCAATACATTCGGCACACCTGGCGGCAATATCGGGCCACCCACGTGCGGTACGGGGCCGGTAAACATCGGGCAGACGTGCAGGTCTGTGATTCGAGCGGCTGGCTGTGGCATGGTCTCTACTCTCCATTTCTCAATTGAAATTGCATTTGAATTTCAAATGCAGCGATATTATCTCCGAGTTGTTTCTGGTTTCATTCGCTGGGAAACAGGCTCTGAGGCTTGGATTTATTTTCTTTCTTTATCGATTTGTCATCCTTGCCTTCCCAGCTTAATGCGCCACCGTCGATATCTAATGCAAAATCAAGAAATCGCTGATATGCGAGAGCCGGCTCTAATTTCAGGTGGCCTGCAGCCGATAGATCAACAGCCGCCGCAATCATTCTTGTTACCTGAGCAATGTTTGGTTTTGAGATGGGAAGATGTGTCGGCAGCATACTCGGTCCCGTCCAGGAAACGGCCTTGGCCAGATATTCAATTGGCGATTCAGGTGTATCAAGCCATGTCAGGTTAAGAAGTTTCAACTGATGAACTGCTTCAGGTTCAATGACCCATCTGAGAAGCAGTTCCCTGAAGGTTTCATTGTCGGCATCGACACCGCTGTCCGTCGCACAAATCAGCCCCCACCAGACACCATAACGCACGGGAAATTGCGATGCGATCCAATGACAGGCGTCTGCAAACAATTCTGATTTCATTAATTGATGGAAAGTATCTGAGTTTTCGGCTCCCAATGAATCTACAATCTCTATCGCCGCTTCTGAATAGAAATCAGACTCTTTCATTGGTTTTGCAACAGAATGGGCTGGGTCGGTCGCCATGAGATTCATCTTTCAGGATTGA
>JBILGL010000452.1:0-4136 GCA_044351075.1 Isosphaeraceae bacterium
GGGTCGGATGGATGAGAAAACCGGCCCATTCTGAGCCGGGAATGAGCAGCACGCCATTGACGATGCCACGACGCTCGGGGGTGAAAAAGTCTCGCGGAGGGCGATAATGATCGCTCAGAAAAAGGGCTTTTACGCCTGCTTTTCTGGCCTCGTTAATCATTTCCGGTCGAGTGCCACCGGTGTGCTCCGAATCTTCGGCATGGGCATGAAAAATGGCACGAATGTCCTGCCAGCCGGCGGGCAGGGGGCGGGATTGCCTGCCGGACTGGAGTGATTTGACGTCGTCGGACGTTTTTTTCAGATGTTCTGCCTGAAATCGTTCGAGCGAAGTTCGTTTCACGCCGGTCTGCGGGGCATCAATCGCACAAAGATTTGTTGGGCTGGCGAAAAGACTGGCGAGTATTGCTAATCGGAAACGGTGGCGGGTCATGATTTTCTGGCTCATGGGCGATATCATGCGATTGGGGTATAAGATATCGTATTTTAACAAACATTACCGGATTTCGGCAGTTTTCTGACAGATCAAACTGGCTTTCATTTCAGCCCTGATTATTGATTTCACGATCGGCATGAGATAATTTAATAATATTGCACGCAGGTGTATTCCGCCAGCATACCCAAGTCATTCTTTTTGCAGGATCTTTCGGCCATGCGTCGAACTTCATTCATCGTTGTTGCGTTCGTCGGCGTTGTCACGGCGATTTTCGCTGCGGATCAGGCCGATCAGAATAAACCGTTCGGGATCGAAAAACGCATTCCGCTGACGACAAGCCAGGTGAAGGGGTATCCCGAGCCGCCGCTGCCATACAAGCTTGAGCGGGCTTTTCCAAACCTTAAAGTGTTTCAGCCGATTGGAATCGAGCCTGAGCCGGGCACAGAGAATCTCTGGTTTACCCAGCATCTGGGTTCATGGACGGGTGGGGCGAAATTCCTCCGCGTGAAAAATCGCGACGATGTTTCCGAAAGTGAGCCCGTGCTGGAATTCGAAAAGGAGATGGCCTATGCCGTGGCATTCCACCCAAATTATAAAGACAATGGATATGTTTATGTCTTTATGAATGACAAGCAGGGGCCAGTGCTGCACGACCGGATTGTGCGATTCACGATGGATCGCAAGCCGCCTTTCAAGATGATTGCCGGCAGTCGGCTGGAAATCATTGCCTGGCCTTCCAATGGGCACGACGGCGGCGGCATTCACTTCGGGCCAAAGGATGGTTATCTTTATGCATCAACAGGAGATGGGTCGTCGGATAGCGATACTTACGGCAGTGGTCAGGATATTGGCGATCTGCCAGCTTCGGTGATTCGAATTGATGTGGATAAACCTGACCCTGGGCGTGCATACAGCGTGCCGAAGGATAATCCTTTTATTGGTTACCCTGGTGCCCGGCCCGAGCTTTGGGCCTATGGCCTGCGTAACCCTTGGAAGATGGATTTTGACGAGAAGACCGGGCAGCTTTGGGTGGGTGCCAATGGGCAGGACCTGTGGGAAACGGTTCACCTGATTGAAAAGGGGTCGAATCAGGGCTGGCCGATTTATGAGGGCTCGCATCCTTTTCATCTGGATCGTCCGCGAGGGCCGACGCCGCCCGTCAAGCCGGCGGCCGAGCATCACCACACCGAAGCCCGATCGCTGACGGGTGGCGTGGTTTACACAGGCACAAAAATGCCGGAATTAACAGGTGCTTACATTTACGGTGATTTCTCGACGGGCAAGGTCTGGGGCATTCGTCATGATGGCACAAAGGCGACCTTTCACAAAGAGCTTGTTGATGCTCCATTCCCCGTTTCGGGCTTTGGAAATGACCCGAATGGCGATTTGTGGGTGATTGATCACGGTGGTGCTTTTTACCGGATTGTGCCGAACGAGAAAAAAGATGTGCCAAGCAACTTCCCGACGAAGCTGAGCGACACCGGGCTTTTTGCAAATGTGAAGGAGCACAAAGTGGCTCCGGGCATTGTGCCTTATGCGCCTGCTGCTCCATTTTGGTCGGATGGTGCGATCAAGATGAGGTTTATCGGTGTGCCCGGCACGGAATCGATCGATGCCAATTCAGGCCGGTGGGAAGCGCCGGAAGGCACGGTGACGATCAAGAGTTTTCAGCTTGAGATGAAAGATGGTGACCCCTCAAGCCGAAAATTGATCGAAACGCGAATCATGGTGCGGCAAGATAAGGAATGGACAGGCTACAGCTATCTTTGGAATGACGAGCAGACGGAAGCGACACTTGTTGCAAAAGAAGGCTTGGACAAGACTTACAAAATCGCTGACAAATCCGCTCCGGGTGGAGTGCGTGAACAGCTCTGGCATTACCCCAGCCGTACGGAATGCATGGTGTGCCATAGCCGGGCGGCGAATTTCGTGCTTGGGTTTAACAATCTTCAGCTTGATTCTGAATATGAATACCCATCGGGTGTGAAGGATAATCAGCTTCGCACGCTCTTCCATGCGGGTATTTTGAAGAAAGATCCGCCCAAGCCTCCGGTCGAAGCGAAACCGGCCGAGGCTGGCAAGGCAGAAGCGAAAAAGAAGGGGCGAGGTTTCCGTGGGCGCGGGCAGGCCACCGAGATTTCATACAAGCTGGTTGACCCGCACGACACCACCAAGCCGCTGGAAGATCGGGCTCGCTCGTATTTTTACACGAATTGCGCCAGCTGCCATATTGAGGCTGGCGGTGGTAATTCGTTGATGAGCATGGACTTCAGCACTCCGCTTGAGCGCATGCGAATGGTGGGTGTGAAGCCACTGCACGTCTTCCCGGATAAACCGGATGCAGAGCTGATCAAGCCTGGTGATCCAGAAAATTCGGTGGTGTTTCTGCGAATGAGCCGCCGTGGCACTGGTCAGATGCCGCCATTGAGTACAAATGTTGTTGATCAGAAATCGGTGGAGATGCTGCGCGAGTGGATCACATCGCTGAAAGATCGGAAGATCGAGCCTGAGAAGGCAAGAAGCGAGTAATTGCTGATTGTTGTAAAAAATAGAACGGGCAGGATAAACCTGCCCGTTTTGCTTATCTTCAAATTCGGAGCTGGCTCAGTTTGGCGAGCCCTGATCGCCGCCGCGGCCACCGGGAGGTGGAACGGCGGGGATATTATCGCGGCCACCGGCTGTTGGCTGTGGATTGACGTAATCATCCAGATTGCCAGGGGCGTTCTTTTCCGGATCAATATCGCCTGGCGGAACAGGTGGCGTGATCACGCGGCCACCGGTTGGTGCGGCCACATCAATTCCCATCGCCTTCATGCGTGCTCGCTGAGTGGCGGCCATGGTATTGGCGTAGGGGAATTTCGGCCCTGGATTGAAGTATTGAACGTCGTCGTGGAAATACTTGCCGGAAGGCAAAGTCATGCCGGCATATTCCACCTGACAGCCTGTAGAGATTCCGAGAGAAGCGGCTGCTGTAACGGCCATCAGTAAGGCCTGCGACTGCTTCGTCTGACGCAACCGACCCAATATCCTAGTGAGCATGGTGTCACCCTCCATGGCGAGAAGGCGGCCCAGCGAGGTCCATCCAACGCATCGGGCCGATCGCTCCTGCTGATCGGAACAATTCCTACAGATAGAATCGTCAGACTGATCGCTTGACTTGACAGAATCTGAAAAGAGAGTGCGAAGTTTGCTTGAAACGAGTTTCGATCATTTTCCTATTGCTGCCCAGAGATCAACCGTATCGATTCAAAAACCGAATTGGCCAGACTGGATCAGGGGAAACAAAAAATGGGTTTGGTTCATTTATTAGAATATTAGTCAATGAAGTCAATGAATGTCAGGCAGAACCCATGGGAGAGCTTTGAAGTTGCCTTTTGAGCAATCGATAATTTAAGGATTCGGAGCTGCTGCCTATGAAAATGCATAATACAGATGATCGTGCCTTTGATTGTCGGAAAGCGGGCTGGAAGCCCGCCCTCCATCAGAAATTGGCACGGTAAACCGTGCCATATGACAAAATCCAGGGTCGTCGCTTACGCTCATTGAAGTTGCGATTTTAGATGAATCTGTTTTCTTTGCGGCTCCAGAGGAGCCGTCTATGAATAGTTATGGCCTCCGGCCATAGATAAGAATAGGCATTGTATTATTGGGTTACTGAGGAGCAGTCTATGAATAGATATGGCCTCCGGCCATATAGATCACC
>JBILGL010000453.1:0-4133 GCA_044351075.1 Isosphaeraceae bacterium
ACAATCCACATAACAAAAAAATAAGGCTAACCCGAAGCGCAATTTTTGAAGTTGCGCATTTAGATGAATCTGTTTTCTTTGCGGCTCCAGAGGAGCCGGCTATGAATAGTTATGGCCTCCGGCCATATAAACCACCGTTTTTTTATTGATTTTCATTAACAGATCAAATCGCATCGTATCTTAGGATTTCGGCAACACGACAATTCAAAAAGCGCAACTTCAAAGCTAGCGATTCGGGTTAGCCAGCTAACGAAGAAGTGCGGGCGAAAAGCAGCAAAGTGAAATAAACATCCGGGTTTCTAAGCAAACGGAGTTTAAATAGGCTTTCGAGCCAGCATTATTCGAAAAGCCAGCCCCCACTCGACCGATTTGCTGAGATTGTTCAATGTCAGAAATTCCAGCCCTTTCATTACGCGATGGCGATCTACCATTGATGCGTATGCTTTGAGCAATCGTCAGATAAATACCCTTCACGACGGCACGATGCCGGAAGATCTCTTGCCGCTTTTTGTTAGATTGCTTTAATCTATTTAGGAATGCATAGCGCAATGATTCCGCTGAGACTGACGCAAGCAGCCATTCGCTGACCGTGGTTTTAAACAGGATTCGTTTGATGAAACACTTGAATTTTGGCGAAATCATGTCGCCCGGCAGACGATTCCTTCCCCTTTTGCTACTGGCAATCTTTGCCGTTCAGCCCACGGCCCATGCCCAGAGCAATCTGGCCGCCGAATATGGCTTTTTGCCGCTTGAGCTTTACAAGCTTGATAACCGTATCGCCAATCTCACGCTGGCCGATATCGATGGCGACAAAATCAACGACGTCATCGTCTCAAACAATGGCCGCTCACGTATCGACATTCTCTTCAGCAGCCCGAAAATTCAGCCCGACACCGAAGAGACCGAAAAAGGTGTCAATTCGCCCGCTTACGACAAACGGATGAAGGCCCGCCGCTATTCGGTGAATAAAGAAATCGTCAGCCTTGTGGCCGGCGACTTCAACGCCGATGGCCGAATTGACATCGCCTATTACGGCCAGCCGGCCGCTGTCGTGATCATGCTCAATCAGGGCGACGGGCGATTCGCCGACCCACTCATCAAAACCGTGGGCGATGCCGCCAACACTGCCACAGGCCTGGCCGCTGCCGACCTCACCGGCGATGGCAAAACCGACCTTGTGCTGCTGCGCGACACTGAAATCGTTGTCCTGCCGCAATCTGCCAATGGGCAACTGGCCGACCCCGTACGCATCGGTCATTCAGCGCTCCGGCCCCGGCTCCTGAAAATCGGTGAGTTTAACGGCGACGGCCTGACAGATCTGCTCGTCATCAGTTCAGCCGAAGATTACCCTCTTCATTTCCGTTTTGGCATCGGTAAATCCGACGAAATTTCAACCGGCAGGGTTCGTCTTGGCCCTGAGCGTCGGCTGAAAACAGACCAGATCCGGGCCATAGGCTTCGCCGAGCTCGACGGCAAGCCGGGTCAGGAAATGATGACGATCAATAACGCCACCGGCCGCGGTCATGTCGCAAAGCTTGAGAAAATCGGCACAGGCTCGGCAGCTTCTGCCGAAAGCGCCGACCTCGCCGCTCGCTTTGGCGCGATTTTTGATTACACGCTGCCCGCTTCCGGTGGTTTGACTCGCGTCATTCAAACCGGTGACCTCGACGGTGACGGCCTGCAGGAAGTCGTTGTGACCGACCCGGACAACGCCCGCTCGCTCACCTTCAAGCGTTCGTCCAAAACCGGCGAGAGCATGGATCTGTCATTTGAATCACCAAGCCTGATCGAAGTTCGGTCCATGAAAGTGGGCGACCTTGATGGCGACAAACGGGCTGAGGTCTATCTGCTCTCGTCCAAAGAAAAGCAGATTGGCCGCAGCATCTGGCAGGAAAACCGCCTCAGCTTCCCCCGGGCCCTGCCAATCACCGGCGGCGAGCCGGTCGCGATGGAACTGGCCGATATCGACGGCGATGGCCGCCCGGAATTGATCTACATCACCAAATCAACCACAGCCGGCAAAGATCAGCTTCACCTGCATGCCCTGCGCAGCGACGCCAAAGGCACGCTTACCCCCACCGCATGGCCTGGCGGCGTGGCCCAGGTTTCGCTCAAGGAGGGGCTTGGCAATCTGGAAGAGCTTCAGGCAGTGGATGTGAATAACGATGGCATGGATGACCTCCTGCTTATCACCGGCTATGGCAACCCCGTGCTTTATCTGAGCCGGAAGTCAGGCCCGCCGCAGGAACTGACAAACCTAGGCCCACTGGCCTCGGCCAATCGTCGATCGGTGCGCAGCATGATGCTCGACGGCCAGAAGGTGCTGATGGTCGCCCAGAACAATTTCGCGCGGGTTGTTGGTCTCGACGCCGAAAATCGCTGGCAGATTCGCGACCAGTTCAATGCCTCAGGGGCTTCAGCCTCAATCGCCGGCGTGACCACGCTGAACCTCGACCAGAACGCCAAATCAGACCTCGCCCTTTATGATCAGGACTCAAAATCCGTTGAAATCCTGATGCGAGACGACTCAGGCGCGAAGTCGGCTGGAACAGTGACGCTGGGCAATCTCGAATTTCAAGGTCTTCGGTCAATTGACCTGGGCGGCGATACACGCCCTGATCTGCTGATCGAAGCCTCCAACCGATTTATGACGCTTGTGATTGGCGCCACAGCTTATCGTGTCAAACTGCTGGCAAGCTTTGAAACAACCGATCGCCGCAGCCGTCTGGGCGATGTCGTAGCGGCCGACCTGGGTGGTCCAGCAGGGCAGGATATCGCATGGGTCGATGTCGGCGACCACTCCATTCAGATCACCACCGCCGAAAATCAGCCGTCGGGCGAAATTCTCCTCCGCCGGGTCATCAGCTTTAAAGTCTTTGAGGAGAAGTCGTTCCGCGACGTCAGAAGCCTGGGCGAACCACGCGATATCGTCGCCGGCGATGTGGATGGCGACAAGCTGGCAGACCTCGTCCTGATCGCCCACGACCGCATCATCATCTACCGGCAGGATAGCGGCAATTCCCAAGCTGCACCCGCCTCGCGGCCGGCAGCGGCTGGCAATCGCCCCAAAGCAGCCGGCCCCGGTACAACAAAAACCGGTACGGGCAATTAATGGATTGAACAGGCCAATGGGCTCGTTCCGGCCACGGTGGTCACAAGCACAGGGAGTGTCGTAGCGGTGCATATCCTCTTTGTACATCAGAACTTCCCGGCCCAGTTCGGCCACATTGCCGCCCAGCTCGTCAAGCGCGATGGCTGGCGAGCAACATTCGTCTCACAAACCGCACCCACCCAGGGCACCACTCACTCCGCCGGCATTGAGCGCATTACCTACCAGCTGGCAGGCGGGGCCACCGACAAAAATCATTACTGCTCGCGCACTTTTGAGAATGCCATCTGGCACACCTCAGCCGTTTACGAGGCACTGGCCCGCCGCCCTGATCTTCGCCCCGACCTGATCGTCGGCCATTCCGGCTTCGGCTCCACACTCTTCCTGCGCGAGCTTTATCCGGATACTCCTATCATCAATTATTTCGAATATTTTTACGCAACACGAAATTCCGACATGGACTTTCGCCGCGACTTCCCCAGCCTTCCCATCGACAGCCTCCGTGCCCGGGCCCGCAACGCCACCCTGCTGCTTGATCTGGATAACTGCACTGCCGGCTATTCGCCTACCCGCTGGCAGCGGGATCGCCTGCCGAAGCTCTATCACGATAAGGTCTCTGTCTTTTTTGACGGCATTGACACTACCATCTGGCGCAAGATCGAGAATGTGCAGCGTGTGATTCAACACCGGCAGATTCATGAAACGACAAAGGTCGTGACCTATGCCACCCGTGGCATGGAATCAATGCGCGGGTTTGACATCTTCATGAAGGCGGCAAACCTGCTCACCAAGATGCGCAGCGACGTGATTTTCGTGATCGCCGGCCAGGACCGAGTCTGCTATGGCGGCGATAATCGCTTCACTGGTGGCAAGTCGTTTAAGGAATGGGTCCTGTCGCAGGATGATTACGACCTCAGCCGCTTCTGGTTCACAGGGCTTCTACACCCGACAGAGCTGGCCACCCTCTTTAATATCAGCGATCTGCATGTCTATCTGACGGTGCCCTTTGTGCTGAGCTGGTCGC
>JBILGL010000454.1:0-4131 GCA_044351075.1 Isosphaeraceae bacterium
AAGTCCGTTCATTTAGAAAACCGGATATTTCTTTCTCTTTGCTGCTTTTTGGCCGCAATTCCACGACAGCAGGCTAACCCGAAGCGCAAGCGAGGGAATCATTCTGAGCAATCTGTCTGATTTCTTATCCCTCGCTAGGGCTTTGGGTTAGCATTGTTTTTAGTTATGTGGACTGGGAAAATTCCTAAAGGTCGTGTCAACACCGCTTTTCTCTCTGAATTGAATTTAGAGCAGAACTGTTCGATTACGCCCATTGGCCTTGGCCTGATAAAGTGCTTTATCGGCTCGCCTGATCAATTCTTTGACATCAATGTCATCTGTCACAGCCTCAGAAACGCCAATGCTGATCCTGACTTCCAGCCGATGTTTATCGACCTCTAATGAATTATCCATGAGGTATTGGCGCAGTTTTTCGGCGATTTCAAATGCCTCCGGTGCAGCTATGCCGGGAAGGATCATCGAAAATTCTTCGCCGCCGGTGCGGGCTGCGAGCATTTCGCCCTGGCAATGGGCCTGGATGATCTTTGAAATCTGGGCCAGAACGCCATCGCCGATGTCGTGGCCGAATTGGTCGTTAAACTGTTTGAAATGGTCAATATCGATTTCAAGCAGGCTGAAAATACTTTTCTCAGACCGAAATTTCTCCCAATTGGTATCAAGCGACTCAAAAAAGATTCGTCGATTGTAAAGGCCGGTCAGCGGGTCTCGTTCAGCCAGCTCTTTTAACTTGTTTTCGAGCTCTTTCTGCAGTGTCACATCGCGTTCGATTGCCACAAAATAGGCCGGTTCGCCGGCTTTGTTTAACAAAGGCATGATGCTCAGATCCAGCCAGTATTGGCGTCCGTCCTTGGTGTAGTCGAGAATGGCGACATGGATAGGCTCGGATCGATCCAGCGATTGGCGAATTTCATGACATGTCGTTTTGTTCGTCTTTTCGCCCTGCAAAATCCGTGGGTTCTTGCCGATCGCCTCGGCTGCCGAATAGCCTGTCAGGCGAGTGAAGGCCGGATTGACGTAAACAATTTCAGGCCCGGGCGAATCCAGCGGCTCAGCCCGCGTGACGATAACCACATCCTGCGCCAGCTCGACGATATCCCGAAATGAAAAATCAAGGTCCATTCTAATTGCCCCTCCAATCGGCATTTCTCCACCTGCAATAATGAGAGTAGCCAAATCACTGGCGATTTTACGACTGAAATCTGTTATATTTGAATAAGCGACATCAATTGCCAGAAAATGATAGAAAGCCGGGAATGAGCCGAAATATCGCGACGACAGGCGCCCTGACAAGGGAAATTCAGAACTCAACCAACCGCATGAAAAAAGTGCGCCGCATGCTGACCGACCTGCGTGGCGGCCAGGCCCGCGAGAGCGATTGGTCCAAAGCGGCCGACATGGCGATCGAGGCTGTGGCTGAATCAGGCACCGTTGTGGCCGCACTTTCGCCGGCCCTGGCTGATCCCGAAATCATGCTCAAAATCGTGCAGATGCAGCGATTTGCCACCGGCCTTCTCGTTCGTGCCCGCCGCGTTAAAGCCGCCCTCGCCCGCCCCGGCGGTGTGGCGGAACTCGGCTCTTCCGCCGGGCTTGACGCCGACGACGACTGGGCCGGCGACGAATGACCCGCCCCAACACGCAGCGCCGTGATTCGGCCGATCTGCCCGACCGCCCGCTTGATGAACCAGCCGACGAAACCGGTGCCGTTCGCCTGACCACACGCCACAGCCCGGCCATCATCTACGACAAGATGGTCGATAGGCCCATTGGTCGTCGCCCTCGCGATGGCGACCTTGTACAAATACTTGACGGTGATGAAAAACCGATCGGCTGGGGTCTTTACAATAGTCGTTCCGGAATCCGTGTCCGTCGCCTCACGCGGCAGGCGGCAGCGCCCGGTCAAGATTGGTGGGCATCGCGACTGACCGATGCTCACGACTTTCGACGAACGACAATTCCGGCGGTGCTCGACGGCAAAACACAGGTCGGTAATAAAATCTATGGCCCGGCCTATCGTGCCGTTCATGCCGAAGGCGACGGCCTGCCCGGCCTGGTGGTTGACAGATTCGACCAGACTCTCTCCGTGGAATGTTTCAGCCTCGGCGTCTTTCAGCGTGTCGGGCCGCTGGTTCAGATCATGCAGCAGCAGCTTGGCACAAAGCACTGGATTGTCCGATTCGACGAACGTGCCGCCCGTGCCGAAGGAAGCCATCCGCAGGAATTCAGGTCTGACAACTGCCCGAATCGGGCGTTGATTCAGGAAGACGGCGTGCTTTTTGTCGTTGATTTCGAGACAGGCCACAAAACCGGCTTTTTCTGCGATCAGCGGGAAAATCGTCGTCAGTTGCTCGATACGGCGGCCGACAAAACCCTCCTCGATCTCTGCTGCTATACAGGCGGCTTCGGGCTGGTGGGTGGCAGGCAGGCCAAGCATGTGACGCTTGTCGATCTTGATGAAAAAGCCCTCGCCGTGGCTGAAGAAAACGCCCGATTAAACCAGTATTTCGGCTCAAGGGCTCGCTATCGGTTTATTCAGTGCGATGCCTTTAACTACATGCGACAAGTGGAAGCAATTAATCAGACTTTTGACGTAGTTGTGCTTGATCCGCCCAAGCTCATCGCTACCCGGGCCGAGTTTGAAGAGGGCCGCCGCCGCTATTCCGACCTCAATACGCTGGCCATGGGCCTGGTTGCTCCCGGCGGTATGCTCGTCACCAATTCATGTTCTGGCCTGATGGTGCAGGATGAATTTCTCAAGGTGCTCAAAGTCGCCTCGTGGCGGAGCGGCAAGGAATTTCGCGTTGAGCGAGTCACCGGCGCGGCCGTTGATCATCCAGTGCGTGTCGATGTGCCTGAATCATCCTATCTGAAAACAGTCTGGCTGCGTCGGACGAATATCGATTCATAAATGAATGGTGAAATTGCGTCGGGATGCTTGAATCTCGGGCTGGTAACAATTACCATCTTGGAAAACCACATCCTGATTCCGCCGGGGCCCCAAAAGTGCCAAGCCTGACCGTTGAAAACTATGTCAAGGGCATCTATTTTCTGGCGGCTGCCGATGGCGGGCCGATCACGGAAGTCGTGGTGTCAACTGGTGAAATCTCGCGGGAAATGGGCCTTTCACCGGGCTCTGTCACCGGTATGCTCAAGTCGCTTACCGAGGACGGCCTGACGACCTACACCCCCTATGAGGGTGTTCGCCTGACGGAAGAAGGCCGCCGCCTTGCTCTGAAAGTCATTCGCCGCCACCGCCTGCTTGAGACATTTCTGGTGGAAGTGCTGCAAATGCCATGGGATGAGGTGCATGAAGAGGCCGAAATTCTCGAGCATGCCGTGAGCGACCGACTCATCGACCGGATGGATAATTACCTTGGCACGCCGGATGTTGACCCGCACGGCGACCCGATCCCCAAAGCCGATGGCACTCTTCCAGCCGCCAAGGGTCAGCCACTCAAAGAGCTTCAGGGCGGCGTAAAATTCAGGGTCGTCCGAGTGAGCGACCAGGATTCGGCTTTCTTGAGATACCTCACCGAGAGTGGCATCGTTCTGGGAGCGACCGGTAAAGTATTGGAAAATCGCCGCGAAGCCGGCGCGATTCTCTTCGAAGTCGCCGGCAAGAATCTGATCCTCGGCCACGAAGCCGCATCGAATGTTCAAGTGGTGATTATCAAATAACGAAATATTAAGATAGTCATATCTTCGTCGTTTGTCGCAGGGCATGATTTGTCGTGCCACATCACCAAAATGATACAAATACCATTTAGGCCGCCGCTATTCTTTTTTGGCTTTGTGCCTCTGTGAGAGATATTTAATAACTCGGGAGAGCTTGCTGCCCGCGGCTTAACAATCCCCCTGGGATCGCGGGCTGCCAGCCCGCTTGTTCAAAATATCCTGGGAGCGCGGGCTGCCAGCCCGCTCGGTCAAATCAGAAATTCTTTGCGGTCGTTCATTGCATTCGTTTTTCGCCTCAATTTTTGTATTTGATGATTCGGAAAAACCTGGCACGGTAAACCGATGCCCTACATTTGATATATATATTATTCCTTTGTGGCTCTGTGCCTCTGTGAGAGATATATAATCCCCTGGGAGCGCGGGCTGCCAGCCCGCTGCTTTACTTAAAAGATCCTTGGG
>JBILGL010000455.1:0-4130 GCA_044351075.1 Isosphaeraceae bacterium
TGGGCTCCGGCCATCAATAAGAATAACCATTGAATTATTGGGCTTCAGAGGAGCTGACTATGAATAGTTATGGCCTCCGGGCATTTAAAAATCCTATCGAATCCTGGGATTTCAGCCAATCGACGATACAAAAGCGCAACTTCAAAACTTGTGCTTCGGGTTAGACTTGTTCGCCTTTTTTAAAAATGTGGATTATTTGGAAAATTCCCAAAAGTCGTATCAACTCCGGTCATCTCTCTGATTTGATTCTAGTTGCTGATATTCGCACGCAGTTTAACTGGCTCTGAATTTTCATCTGACTCATTTAAAGTGACCTGGATTCAGGAAAATCTAATGGAAGTTGAGCGATCTGCGGTCCTTTAATGTAGGAACCAGTTTCTCTGTACCAGGTCAATGTGCTTACTCGGAATTGGCAAAACTGGCATAAAAGTCTATGATTGATTTGCTCGGAATCTGATAAGGAGTGAGAATGAGCGGCACCAGCTACAACCTGACACATCTTAAGTTGCTTGAAGCAGAGAGCATACACATCATTCGCGAGGTGGCTGCCGAATTTGAGCGCCCTGTCATGCTCTACTCGATCGGCAAAGATTCGGCCGTGATGCTCAGGCTCGCCCAGAAGGCATTTTATCCCGGCCGATTGCCATTCCCATTGTTGCATGTTGATACAACCTGGAAATTCCGGGCGATGATCGAATTTCGCGATCGCTATTGCAGCGAGAATGGTCTTGATCTGAAAGTCTGGACGAATCAGGAGGGCGTGGCTCAGGGGGTAAACCCTTTTGACAGCGGCTCCAAAAAGCACACCGATATTATGAAAACGGTGGCCCTGAAACAGGCCCTTAATCATTACCAGTTTGACGCCGCATTTGGTGGCGCCCGCCGCGACGAAGAAAAAAGCCGGGCCAAAGAGCGGGTTTACAGCTTCCGCGATAAATTACATCAGTGGGACCCTAAAAACCAGCGTCCTGAACTCTGGAATCTTTATAATAGCAAGGTCAATAAGGGCGAAAGTATTCGTGCCTTTCCGCTGAGTAACTGGACAGAGCTTGACGTCTGGCAGTATGTGCACCTTGAAAATATTCCCATTGTGCCTCTCTATTTTGCGGATGTCCGCCCTGTCGTCGAACGCGACGGCACCCTGATCATGGTTGACGACGACCGCATGCGGCTCCATCCGGGCGAAGTGCCAATGATGAAGCGAGTCCGCTTCCGCACACTTGGCTGTTATCCTCTGACAGGTGCCATCGAAAGTAACGCCACCACTTTGCCTGAAATTATTGAGGAGATGATTCTGGCCAAAAATTCTGAGCGACAGGGCCGGGTGATCGATCACGACGAATCAGGCTCAATGGAACAGAAGAAACGCGAAGGGTATTTCTGAAAATGCAAGCCGTTGACCTTAGCCAGGAAGACATTCACTCGTATCTCGACCGCCACCAGAAGAAGGAACTGCTGCGATTTCTGACCTGCGGCAGCGTTGACGACGGTAAAAGCACACTCATCGGTCGCCTGCTGCACGACACCAAGATGATCTATGAAGATCAGCTCGCCGCCGTCAAACGCGACAGCGAGAAAGTCGGCACCACTGGCGCCGGAGAAATTGACCTGGCCCTTCTCACCGACGGACTCAAGGCCGAACGTGAGCAAGGTATTACGATTGACGTAGCCTATCGTTATTTCTCCACTGACAAGCGTAAATTCATTATTGCTGATACCCCTGGCCACGAGCAATACACCCGAAACATGGCAACGGGTGCATCCACATGCCAGCTTGCTATCATTCTGATCGACGCCCGTCATGGGGTCATGACCCAAACCCGACGACATTCGTTTATTGTTTCGCTGCTCGGTATCAAGCATGTTGTCGTAGCAATTAACAAGATGGATCTGGTCGATTATTCCGAAGAAGTTTTTGAGCGAATCAAGCGTGAATATACCGACTTCGTTGCCAAGCTTGAGCTTCGCGACATCGTCTTCATTCCGATGTCGGCCCTCAAAGGCGACAATGTGGCTTCTAAAAGTGACACGATGCCCTGGTATAGCGGCCCGCCTCTGCTTGATCATCTCGAGACGGTGCATATTGCCAGCGACCGCAACCTTACAGACCTGCGTTTCCCGGTGCAGTATGTCATTCGTCCGAACCTTGATTTTCGTGGCTTTGCCGGAACGATTGCCTCGGGCATGGTGAGACGGGGCGAAGAAGTGATGGTGCTGCCTTCCGGTAAACGCAGTCGGGTCAAAACAATTGTGACATATGACGGAGAGATGGAAGAAGCGTTTGCTCCGCAGGCTGTGACTATTACACTTGAAGATGAAATCGACGTCAGTCGGGGCGATATGCTTGTGCATCCCGACAATCAGCCGCATGTCAGCAGCGATCTTGAAGCAATGGTCGTCTGGATGACCGAACAGCCCCTTGTTCCCGGCCGCAGTTACACAATCAAGCAGACAACCCGCCAGATCACGGCGGAAATCGCCTCGTTTCGCTACGGAGTCGATGTCAATTCGCTCGAGCATCGCAATATTGCTCGCCTCGGACTCAACGAAGTGGGCCATGTGCAACTGAGCCTGACCCGCCCACTGGCCTGCGACCCTTATCGCGTAAATTCCTCCACCGGCTCCTTCATTTTGATTGACCGGCTGACCAACAATACCGTTGGCGCCGGCATGATCCTTGAAGTCGGTAGCGGCGGAACTTCTGGCAATGCATGGTCCACCCAGCCTGCGGAGCTGCTCAAGCTGCGTGAAAGCCAGGTGCCTGCGGCTCAGAGGCAGCAGCGATTTGGCCAATTGCCTGTAACCATTCTGCTCGTCGGCCTGACCGGCAGCGGCAAGAGCCGGATCGCTTATGAGCTTGAACGCCAATTGTGGGAGCAGGGGCGGGCTGTTACTGTGCTTTATGGCCAGAACATGCGTCAGGGGCTGAATCGTGACCTCGGTTTTTCGGCCGACGACCGCTCCGAAAATCTTAGACGTTCGGCTGAAGTCGCCAAATTAATGAACGACGCCGGACTGATCACAATTGCCGCTTTTGTTGCCCCTCATGAAGATGTGCGTGAAAAAGCCAAAGACCTGATTGGCCGGGATCGTGTGCTTGAGATCTTCTGCACCGCCCCGATGGATGTGCTTCGATCACGCGACCAGAGCGGCGCCTACCGTATGGCCGATGAAGGCAAAATCGCTCGCATGCCGGGCGTCAGCGCAGAATTTGAGTCGCCGAAATCACCCGATTTAACGCTCGAAACCGACAAATTGAGCGTTGAGGAATCAGTCCGTCAGATTATTGCTCTGATGCAATCACGCGGCATCATTACCTAAGCACGAACCAAATCCCGCTTCCAGACTCTCAAAGGGCCGAAGAAGCGGGGCCCATTTCTTTGATTTTGTATTGATTCAAGAGATGGAAGCTTTAGCAGAAGTAAAATTGATGATCTTGATTTTTATCACAATATCTACCTCTGAATGAATTCAATCGTGATGACTGACAAACCATCAAACCACTGATAACACAGAGCGTATCGAGAATAACTTAACGCTGAGAGCTCTGAGACCTCTGCATTTACAAGCCGAAAATGTCAGCAACGTCTAATTTTTTGTATTTGTCGCAGTTCGAGGTTTATTGTGATAAATTGTATTGCTTCGTGCCTTGGTGATTCTGTGAGAGATTTTTAATAATCTGGGAGGGCGGGCTGCCAGCCCGCTTGCTTACAACAATCTGGGAGAGCGGGCTTCCAGCCCGCTTCTTCAAACCAAACACCCATGGCGGGCTGGAAGCCCACCCTCCTTCAGATGAACGACACAATAAATATTATATCTGTCGTAGAGCACGATTTATCGTGCCAAATTCCCTGAATATAGTAGCCCCAATGGGGCGTCGCATACCAGCCAGGGGTGAACCCCTTGGGAAACATCTTTATCTCCTCTTCGTGACTTGGTGCCTCTGTAAGAGATCAACCATCTCATACCCATGGCCCATCACACAAACTTCTGGCTTGTTCATCAACCACTCCCGCATATACGACCCTCCCAAAAACATTTTCGAATAAAATTCTTAATATAGCTTTATAATAAATCCGATAAATCCCGTGAAAGGCCATATCCCTATTCTGGATCTTCAAGGCGAACTC
>JBILGL010000053.1:0-13452 GCA_044351075.1 Isosphaeraceae bacterium
GCACACAGCGGATCAGTGCCGCATCGGCCCGCCAGCGTGCCGGGCGTGCCGGCCGAACTGGCCCGGGGCGTGCTGTGCGAGTCTGGTCGGCTCAGGAAGTGCTTGATCCGTTTGATCTGCCTGAAATTCAGCGGGTTGATCTGGCCGGTTTTCTGCTCTCGTGCCTGAGCTGGGGCTGGGTCGATCTGGAGAAGATTAACTGGCTCACTCCGCCACCCGACGACCATCTGAAGTCTGCCATTGCCCTGCTCAAGAGCCTTGGTGCAGTGGCTAAGGAAGGGCACACGCTCACCCCTGCAGGGCGTGCGCTTGCTGATCTGCCGGTGCATCCACGACTGGGCCGGATACTTGTCGAAGGACGGAGACTTGGCTGCGTCGATGAAGCCGCCTTGCTGGCCGCGATGATCCCTGAGCGTGATTTTCTGGATGATTCAGCCGCGCGGCAGATGGCCAATCGATTCGGACAACGATCAGACCTGATGCTTCGTCTCGATATTCTCCGCAAAAACGAAAGTGTCGCCTCCTCTGGCATCGACCGCGATGCTGTCGCCCGTGTGCGGCAGGTCGCCCGCCAGCTCGAATCAATCGCAAGTCGTATCAAACTGCCCCCCGCAGATCAACCAACGACGATCAACGACGACGACGAAGCCCGCCTCGCCCAGCTCTTGCTGGCTGGTTTTTCCGATCGTGTCTGCCGCCGCAGCCAGCGCGGGGCAACCACCGCTTACATGGCGCGAGGGCTTGGCATTCGGCTCGCCCCGGCCAGCAGAGAAAGAGACTCGGAATTTTTTCTTGCCATCGACACCCGGCGCGAGGATGGCAGCCATCGCGGCTCTGAGCCAATCGTGCGAATTGCCGCAAGGCTTGAAAAAGAGTGGCTGGAAGAATGGCTGGCTGATCGAATACAAATCGTTAAGCGGCTGGAGTTTGACGAATCTTCAGGCCGGGCACGCTGGCAGGTGGAAAAGAAGCTGCATGAGCTGGTGATGGGTCGCCATGAATCGCCCGCCAGCCCCGATGAGCTGCGGCAGGCCTTTGCCGTCTGGGCGGCGGATCATGCGCAGGAGCTTTTGGCTGAGGTGCCGGAAGTGGCCCGCTGGCTAGGGAAATATGACACCTTGCGGCGTCTGATGCCCGAAAAAAACTGGCCTGAGCCGGTCTGGGAGGAAGCGGCGGCGGGGTGGAGCGACGGCTGCCGCTCGCGGTCCGATCTTCTGCGAAGGCCGGCCCTGAGCTGGCTTCAGGCGACACTTCCACCGGATGCAGTGCGAAGCGTTGAGCAGGAGCTGCCCGACTCCCTCACGCTGCCCAATGGGCGATCAGCGCGGATCGACTATGAAACCGGGCAGGAGCATCCGATGATCCAGGCACGGGTGCAGGACTTTTTCGGCTGGCGTGAATCGCCCCGACTGGTGCAGGGTCGTCTGCCAATTTTGCTCGAAATTCTGGCGCCGAATCAGCGACCAGTCCAGCGCACGCTTGACCTGAAGAGTTTCTGGGCGAATACCTATCCTCAGGTGCGCAAAGACTTAAGGGGGCGATACCCGAAACACCACTGGCCGGAAGATCCGTGGACGGCCGAGGCGGGTCCCTCCATCCGCCGCCCAAGAGAAAATTAATGACTTGAAACTAAAATGCCGAATTGTGATAATACTTTGACCAAAGGTGCCGTAGCCAAGTGGTAAGGCAGTGGTTTGCAAAACCATTATTCGGCGGTTCGAATCCGCCCGGCACCTTTTTTTAATTCATACCCCGCACTCAAAAAATTTTTAAAAGTTCCATTTTGAAGAAGCACTTTTTACTTGATAAGCGCACAAAATTAATATAGGAAATTTTTATCATTAGAATCTTGTTGGTGGTTTCAAGATGATTAGTGCCGTTTTCTTTGACATGACACAACCAATTTATGATGGTTAATACGATATTAACTCGCCCAAAGCCTTACTATTGCCTGCAAAGAACTACCAGGCTACACACATTTAGGCCACTTAAACCAAATATGAAATCTTATCTTCCAAATCGGCAAAAATAGGATATTGAAAAGATTTAGCAGGGCTGATAATCAACCATCAGCTTTCATGCGTCACTGCGCGGTAAGTTGTTTTGGCTTTCTGAAAACCGAGTTTGCGATACATCATGACGGCTGTCGGATTTTCGGCCGTCACTTCCAGAAAGGCGCGTTTCAGACCAAAGCCCTGAAAACCGGTCAGCGATTTTGTTACCAATGCCTTACCCAGCCCTTTGCCACGATAACTCGGCAAAACGGCCACATTCTGGATAAAGCCGTAGCCCTGGCGGTCAACAATGCCCTGAATGGTGGCGCAATAGCCCTCGTCAGAGCCGATCAGCCAGGTGGACATCGCCAAAAAACCGGGCTTGTTGCGAATTTCACGCATCAGCCGCTGGCAGCCATATCGGTCGCCCAAAATCGGGAATACCTGAGAATCAAGCTCGTTTCGAAAACTTAAATATTTAATTTCAGCATGAAGATCGATCAACCCGTCGGCCCACTCCCGCCAGAAAAAACCATCTGGCAGGCCATGGCGTGGTTGCCAGACCGTCAAGTCCATCTCCATCCGAAACCGCTTGAAATATGTGACCGCCACCAGGCTTGCCCCATCCGATATTCTTGCATTTCCCCGCTTTCAACATTGCAAATAGTAAGCCAAGCCGCCCTTCAGGTCAATTCCGACCACTCTTTTTCAGCACGACAATCACCCGCAAAATCGCTGCAAAACAACCCTTCAGGCTCGATGACCAAAATGGCCTGATCTGGCCGATGGATTGATTTACCGCTGCCCTGAGTCTTTCATTTTCGGCCAACCTGCGGTATTCTTGGCTGACAATTCCAAGGGGATGATTACGTCAGTAAAAGTGCAGGCAGGTTAAGCGCAAATCATGTCAAATTCTCGATATATCGCCATGTGGTCGGGCCCACGAAATATTTCCACGGCGATGATGCGATCGTGGGGCAACCGAGCCGACACATTTGTGTGCGACGAGCCATTTTACGCCCATTACCTGAATGAGACGCGGCTGGAGCATCCCGGTATGGATGAAGTGATCGCCTCACAACCGACCGACTGGCGGGAAGTGGTGCGATGGCTTACCGGCCCAGTGCCGGGCAACAAGGCCATTTTTTACCAGAAACAGATGTCGCACCACCTGCTGCCGGCAATCGGCCGCGATTGGCTTGAGAATGTGACCAACGCGTTTTTAATCCGCGACCCGCAGGATATGATCCTTTCTTTGTCAAAAGTCCTGAGCGAGGTTCGGCTTGTTGATACAGGGCTGCCGCAACAGCTTGAAATTTTTGAGCAGGTACGCCGTAAAGGTTATAAGCCGGCCGTAGTTGATTCCCGCGACGTGCAGAATCATCCGGAAACTGTGCTGCCGAAGCTTTGTGAAGTGCTGGAAGTTGATTTCGACCCGGCCATGCTCAGCTGGCCCGTCGGCCGCCGTGAAACAGATGGCATCTGGGCCAAATACTGGTATGCGAATGTCGAGAAAACCACTTGTTTTGAGCCATACAAGTCAAAGTCTGAGCCGACGCCTGAAGCACTTCGGCCGATATTAAGCGAGTGTATTGAGATTTACAATCGTCTGGCCGAATTTCGAATTTCCCCATCGTCTTGAAAATGCCATTGCAATGATTAATGATTTAGTCATGAATGGTTTATCATGATCTGATTGAAATGAAATCTGCAGGTTTCATTATCAATCGAATGTCGAATCGGGATTATCAACAACTGAATTTCTTTGCTCGACGTCAAACTGTTTTTCTTGACTTTTCCGGCCAATTTCATCTATTTTCTATATCAGTAGCAATTTCAGACGATGCCTGGCGTGGCGGATCCCGGATGGATCAGCCGCAGAAATGCCGGGTGTCGCGGCAAATCACCTGAAGATGTCGGCACCCAATGACTGTCCGCACCCGATTCGCACCAAGCCCTACTGGATATCTGCACATTGGCGGCGTGCGCACCGCACTTTTTAACTGGCTGCTGGCCCGGCATCACGGCGGCCAGTTCGTTCTGCGGATTGACGACACCGACCAGCAGCGGCATGTGGAAGCGGCTGTGAAGCTGATTCTTGAAGGCTTTCGCTGGATGAATATGGATTGGGACGAAGGCCCGGAAGTGGGCGGCCCCTGTGGCCCTTATTTCCAGAGCCAGCGAGGGCATCTTTACCGCGAAGCCGCCGATAAGCTGCTGGCCGCTGGTGCTGTTTATCGCGATTTTTCAACCGAAGAGCAGCGTGCCGCCGACAAAGCCGCCGCCGATGCCGCCCGTGTGGCTTATCGTTTCCGCAAGATACCGATTGACGCCGGGACCGAAGCGAAATATCTGGAAGAAGGCAGGCCATTTGCCCTTCGATTTGAAGTGCCGCTGGGCCGGACTGTTGTGGTGGACGACCAGATCAAGGGCCGCGTTGAAATTCGGACGGAAGAGATTGGTGATTTTGTAATTGTCAGGCCCGATGGGAGCCCGCTTTATAACTTTGCCAGTGTGGTGGACGATGCCCAGATGGGTATTACCCATGTTGTCAGAGCCGAAGAGCACCTGACAAACACCTTTTCGCAGACCCTGATTTTTGAGGCGTTGGGCTACCCCCTGCCCGTTTTTGCCCATGTGCCTTATGTGGCCGCGCCAGGATCGAAAAAGAAGCTCTCCAAGCGCGATGGTGCAGTGGGGCTTGACGAGTACATCGGTCAGGGCTATCTGCCCGAAGCGATGATGAATTATCTTTCGCGGCTGGGATGGAGCTACGACGAAAAGACCGAATTTTTTACTCCAGAACAGCTTCGCGAGTATTTTACGCTTGACCGGGTGAACAGTTCTCCTGCCAGCCACGACCCCGACAAGCTCTTCTGGCTGCAGGGCGAGTGGATGAAGCAGCTTCCGACTGAAGAGAAGGTCGAGAAGTGTATTCCGTTCCTTCGACATGCCGGGCTGATTGGCGACAAGATTTCTCCCGAGCTGCGGGCCCGCATTGCGGCCGTTGTGGTGGCTTTGGGTGACCGCCTCAAGGTTTTTGGTGATATCGTGAAGCTTGGCAAATTCTTCTTTATGGATCAGGTGGAATTTGATCCTGATGCCTTCAAGAAGCGGCTCAAAAAGCCGGAAGTGCCGCGCATTTTGCACGATGTGACTACCATTCTGGAAAAAGTTGAGCCGTTTGACACACCGACACTTGACAAATCAATTCATGAATATGTCGAGCAGTCGGGCCTTGGCATGGGCCTGGTGGTGAACGCCATTCGGGTGGCCACGACGGGTCAGGGCATTGGGCCGGGGCTTTATGAGGCGATGGAAATTCTGGGCCGGGAGGCATGCCTGGGGAGAATCAGCCTGACACAGGCCCTCTTGCACAGTAGTTGACAATTGACAGTTGATGTATAGATATTTCGAACCAAACAGGGGACGAGTGCGGAATCATGCGTATTTTTGTGACGGGCTCCATCGCATTTGACTATATCATGGTCTTTCCGGGCCGGTTTAAGGATCATATTCTTCCGGACAAGATGCACATCCTGAGCGTCTCGTTTCTGGTTGAATCGCTTCGGCGCATGCGGGGCGGCACAGCGCCGAATATTGCTTATAATCTTGCCCTTCTTGGACAGAAGCCAACTGTCGTTGGAACTGTTGGTGAAGACTTCGCCGAATATCGCACATGGCTGGAAAGCCGGGGCGTGAGCACAACTGGCATTAAGGAAATCGCGAATCTCTTTACGGCTTCGTGTTTCATTAATACGGACCTTGCCGACAATCAGATCACAGCGTTTTATCCGGGCGCGATGTCGCATGCCTCCACGCTTTCGCTGAAGAATCTGCATGCCACGAAGGATGATTTGGTGGTGGTGGCACCCAATGACCCGCAGGCCATGGTTCACCATGTGAATGAATGCGTGGAGCTGGGTATTGATTATGTTTATGATCCTTCGATGCAGGCCCCGCGGATGACGGCCGAAGAGCTGAACGCCGGTTTTCGGGGTGCCCGGATGCTGACCGGTAACGACTATGAATTCGGCATGATGGCCGAGAAGCTGGGGATTTCTGAGCACGACCTGCGGCGGCGTGTGCCGATCACTGTGATGACGCGTGGCGAAGCCGGTGCTCTTATTACAGTCGATGGCTCGGAATATGACATTCCGCCAGCCAAGCCGAAGGAAGTGAAAGACCCAACCGGCGCCGGCGATGCCTTCCGCTCAGGCCTGATCACTGGCTATTCACTCGGCCTGCCTTGGGAAGTGACTGGCCGAATTGCGGCCCTTACAGCTGTTTATGCTATTGAGCATGCCGGTACGCAGGAGCATTCCTACACGATCGACGAATTCCGGGCACGTTATCGCGAAAACTATGGCGATAGCCCGGAACTGGCCAAGCTCGGCTGATTCAATAAGTAGCTCCATCGATGAACGACGATAGCCCGGGGGATACATGGCGGCTCTTTTATGCTGCCATGCTGCCGCCTGGGCTTATTGATTCTGTCAGGCGGATCGAGTCGCGGGGCCGTATGGAGATGCCGCGAGGGGTGCGCTGGACGAAGCCGGAACAGGCCCATCTGACACTTGCCTTTCTCGGCGATATGGCAGTGGAGCATCTGGATTTTCTGGTCGAATTGCCAGGCACATTCGCCGTCAGCCAGAGACCTCTCAATTTAAAAGTCTCCGGCCTTGGAGCCTTCCCAAAAGCGGAGAAACCTCGAGTGATCTGGGCTGGGCTAGAAGGGCCCGAGCGAGATCTTTTATATTTGTGGCATGAAGAAATCTGGCGAGCTTCAGCGCACCTGCGCGTGGATCAGTCGCGTGCTGAAAGCCGGTTTCATCCGCATATTACGCTCGGCCGAGTGCCGGGGAGGCCGCCACCGAATTTACAGATATGGATGGCCAGACATACCGATTGGGAATTTGGCCAATGGCACCTGAATGAAGTTATGCTGGTGCGGTCGATCCTGACCGATCAGGGTGCGATTTACGAGCCGGTTTCGCGAAGTAAACTGGGCGGCAACTGATTTCCACAAAAAAGTTTGAGAATCGATTAATTCTGCTCGAAGGGCGATTGGGGGGCATCCTGCCGCTTCTGTTGTGGGCTTTTGGGGTTGCCGCGTTCTGGCTGATTGCGAGCAATCCTGGCCAATTCTGCTTCAATTTTTTGAAGATGCTTGGCTTTTCGCTGGCAAAGCTCTTTTTCGGTGTCAATCAGGTCGGGTATGTTCCGAAATGAACTGGCCAGTTTCATTTCATATATCGCTTCTGTTCGTGATTCAATCCCATCACGACCGTGAAGGTCCGTTAGCCAGTCCTGAGGCATGGCTTCGGCACCGAAATAGGCCCCGGTAAGGGCACCCAGAATGGCACCTGTGCTGTCAGCATCGCCGCCCAGATTGACTATATCCACCAACGCGTCCTGATAATTCTCAGCCATGATCAACTGATAAAAACAGGTGGCCAGCGAGGCTGGGGCAAAGCCGATCGTCGGCCGACGGCAGGGAGTGTTCGGGCCATGCCGGTCAGCCTCGGCTACAATTGCCTTCAGGGCCTCTTCACGTGGCATTTCGATTGCTTTTTCCACACGCGCGATGCATCGCGAAATGGAATGCAGATGAGTATCAAGCCCGCTGATCCGGCCCGGAAATTCCTGAGCCAGCCGCCTTTCGGATTTCGACGTATCTGCTGCCACATGAAAAAGAAACGACGGATTTTTCGCTTCGCCGTTTAAGAGCCGGGCCACTGCGAATGCCACCGCCAGCGAGGCAGATACCGAACGGATGTCAGAGTGTGTCAGCAGGCTCGACTCAACCACCGCATGATAAAGATGATCGGCATCCTGCCGATATGCCAAAGCCAAGGGCACCACGCGTACTGCTGCACCCAGACCCGCTGAAGGCTGGCTGATCTCGTCAAATGCCACACCCGATTTCAGCAGGTCCAACGATTTCTTGAAATTCCGGCTGATGTTGCGATGCACGCCATTTGGAAAAATGTCCGTAATTAAATCGACATTCGTGCGATACATCCGCTTCCAGAGTTCGGCCAGATGCACGGCCCGCATCTCGCCGCATTCGACCAGCGTTTCGGCCACAGAGAGTGCCTGCTGGGTGTTGTCGGTATAAAGCCCCGGCAATCGCCACCGCTCGGCCTTGCGACGCCAGGCCCGGAAGCCGTCCACATAATTCCTGACGACCCCATAATGCGACTTAATCTGCTGTGGCCCAAGCCCTTCCAGCGGTGCCCCAAGGGCATCGCCCACCGCCATGCCAAGCATCGCTCCGCGTGCCTGGTTGATCGAATCCATTTGGCTCATCAGCGGCTTACTCCAGAGGCTTTTCATCGACAGAGAAGGGTCCAACCATCTCTTTTATGCACCAAGCATGTCACTACCATAACGAAGCGGGCGTCAACTGACCATACCCTTTCTTCATACTTTTTTCTGCTTTTTTAAATAAGTTACAAATGAAATAAGATAGGTAAAACAGGCAATCTTTTTGGCTTGTTTTACGCATATTCTCAAACAATTTGGCAGGGAGCCGCTTTGTTATGCAACTATAAAGTCGATTCGAGAAAAGAAGAACGCTTTAGAATGCTTGCGCTTCGGCAAGAATCCGGGCGCAGCATGATCTTGGGGCGGGCCACATTCGAATTGAATTTCAATTAACCAGAGCGAATAGAGCCCGGGCCGTGTCGCTTGCAGATATCTAAACTCAAAATCAGATAGAAAACCGGAGTTGACACTTCCTTTGAAAATTTCCCAGTCCACATAACTAAAAACAAGTCTAACTCGAATTGCTAGAATGGGATAAGAAATCGGACAGACTACTCGGAATAATTCCCTCGCTTGCGCTTCGGGTTAGCCTGCTGTCGTGGAATTGCGGCAAAAAACAGCAGAGAGAAAAAATATCCGGTTTTCTGGATGAACGGAGTTTATGTATTATTTTTAAGGTTTCTTTAGATATCAAGTTCAGCATACACATTGCCTGTCAGGTTCATCGATTTACGCCGATTCAGACGTACGTCCGTTTTGACGTACGTTTCATGAGACGTACGTCTGGCAGATTATGTTATTGGGGCCATGTCGTTTGAATAAACGGCTTTTTCAAAATCAGATCTGGAAAACAATCGATCGCTCACCCGTTGACATTCGGCCGCCGCTCAAGAAAGATAAATGAGATCAATTGAGGCTGCGGTTTGATGATTCGATCCACAGCCGACCGAAATACTGCCCGCCCAGTTCTAACCCCGGGTCATTTCCCTATGTCTTTACAATTCAAGCTCCGTCATATTGTGGCGTCGTTTCTGATCGGTGGCTTCGTGTTGTCATCGGCCGCGCTGGCGCAGGATGCAAAGCTGCCGGCCATTACGGTCAAAAACGCCTTCCCGAACCTGAAATTCAAGAGGCCCGTTGCCTTTGCCTGGCCAAAGGACGGCACCAGCCGTGTTTTTGTGGTTGAGCAGGACGGCCGCATTGTCAGTTTTGAAAATTCAGCGGAAAGCAAGGAAACGAGCGAGTTTCTGGATATCCGCGAGAAGGTTAACCGCGAAGGTAACGAAGAAGGTCTGCTGGGCCTGGCCTTCCACCCGAAATATAAGGAAAATGGTAAATTTTACGTCTATTATTCGGCGATGAAGCCGGGCAAGCGGCGGTCGGTGGTTTCTGCTTTCAGCGTTTCCAAGGATAATCCGAATAAGGCCGACAAGGCGAGCGAGCAGATTATCTGGGAATCGAAAGAAGATCCGTTCGGTAATCATAATGGTGGCTGCATCGACTTTGGTCATGATGGCATGCTTTATATTTCGCTGGGCGACAGCGGAGCGGCCGACGATCCCCTGCTCTCTGGCCAGGATGGGAGTGACTGGTGGGGCTCGATTTTGAGAATTGACGTCGATCATCCTTCTGACAGCAAGGCTTACGGCATTCCGGCCGATAATCCCGTTGTTCGCGACCCGATCAAGTTTAAGGGCTGGGCACCGGAAGTTTATTGCATCGGACTTCGCAACGTCTGGAAGTTCACGTTTGACCGCGAAAACGGGCGATGCTGGGCCGGCGACGTCGGCCAGAATCTCTGGGAAGAGATTGTGATCGTGACCAATGGCGGCAACTATGGCTGGAGCGTGCGAGAAGGCAAACACGCCTTCCCCAAGCGGCAGAAAGTTGTCAGCTCGGTGCCGAAGAGCGAGCCAATTGCGGAATACCCACACTCGGTTGGCAAGAGCGTGACCGGTGGCTATGTTTACCGGGGCAAGGCTCACCCAAGTCTCTCCGGGCTCTATTTTTATGGCGATTTTGACTCAGGCCGCGTCTGGGCTCTGCGTGAAAAAGGTCAATCCGGCGAAGCGGAAGCCGTTGCCGAAGTACTCGACCTGAAGGCCAATAAGCGGCTGGCCATTGCCGCCTTTGGTGAAGACCAGGCTGGCGAGATTTACATTCTCGGCTTTGATGGTTCGATCTACGCCATCGCCCCTGCTGGCAAGTAAATTTTTCAAGAAATTCATGTCGGGATGCCAAACCTGGTATCCCGACTTTTTCGTTTGAATCGAACTCATAACACAGTTCAGACAACCTCTCCGGAATCACCTCGATGAAAATCCATAAGTTCCTTCTGGCATCAATGATTGGCATGTCTCTGGTCGCTACTGTTGCCCCGGCTCAGGATAATAAGAAGGCCGATGCCCCCAAGGCTGAGGCAAAGAAAGACGGAGCGGCGGAAGGCAAGAAACCGGATGAGCCGAAAAAAGACGCCAAAGCCCCTGTGCGGGATTACGATGTGGTTTACACCAAAACGGGAGATGTTGAGCTAAAGCTTGACATTGTCAGGCCTTCTGGCGAAGGGGAGAGCTTGCCGACCGTTTTTGTGATTCACGGTGGCGGGTGGCAGGGTGGCAATAAGGAATCAAACCGGCGATTTCTTGATCAGCTTGCATCCAAGGGGTTTGTCGCAATTTCCCCGCAGTATCGGCTGGTGCCCAAGGCGATTTTTCCGGCACAGGTTCATGAACTCAAGGCGGCTGTGCGATGGGCGAAGGCGAATGCAAGGAAATATCGGATTGATCCCGAACGAGTCGGGGCGATGGGTTTTTCGGCGGGTGGGCACCTGGCTTTGATGTTGGGGGTAACGGGCCCGGAAGATGGTCTGGAGGGCAATCTGCCGCCATCAGGCCCGAATACGAAAATCAGGGCCGTGGTCAACTATTTTGGCCCGACAGACCTTGACGGAAGCGATATTCCGGATCTGAGTAAGCCATTAGTAGAAAAGTTCTTAGGTGGTGCATTAAAAGACAGGGCCAAGGAAGCTTCGCAGGCATCACCACTCGATTTTGTGTCGGAAGGCGATGCGCCGATTTTGACGTTTCAGGGCACGAAAGACCCGCTGGTTCCGCATACACAGGCATATAAGCTTGCAGACGCTATGACCGTTAAAAACGTACGGGGGAAAGTTGCCTTATACGTCGGTGATGGTCACGGATGGGAAGGAATCGAGAATACTTTGGCCGAAGCGGCCGATTTTTTGATGGAAAACTTGAAAAAAAATGAGGTTCAGGAGGGGCGCAGACGCCGCTCCCAGTAATTCTTACAAAATTGTTTGCGTAGCCTAACTCATTGTGAAATAAGGTGATAAATTCGCCGCAGAGAATTTTTCCAAAAAAATCTCTGCGATTGCAGTTTTTGGACTTCCCAAATCGGGAGACTTTCCTTAGATTACGAATATGAAATTCGCAGAAAAACTCTACCGACAACTGGTCCGACTCGGCTGGAATCAGCAAAAGCTTTCTCGTGCTTCGGGCGTGAGCGATTCCGAAGTATCCCGAATTCTTGCTGGAAAATCGAATCCGGGCCTTGAAAACGCCTTTAAACTTTGTCGTGCCTCTGGCTTATCGCTGGACTACATGGCTGACGACAATATGACCGAAGACCCACGCCATGAAACCATTGGGCTGACGGATGCCCAGCGTGATCTTCTGGCCACAGCCAATACGGTTGGCATGCGGCAGGTCTCGCAGTTGCTGGATATTGTTCAGCACCTTGGTTACGATGTCGCCCTGCGTCGCCTGATTGAGGCACGCCCGGTGATCGAGCCGCTTGACAGCGATGCCGCCAAGGCCACAGGCCAGACGCGTCGCATTGGTGGCTGAAGCGTATCTTTAAACAACCTTATTCGGGAGGCTGGCGATTGATTGCGTCAGCCTCTTTTTTTTGACCAGGATAATGATCTTAAATTACTTTCAGCTTTGAATTTATCTTTATTTATCCAAGCTGAGGAAAAATCCCTTCGGTAATTTTACGTTTGGACTTGAGCAATTTTCATAAATCGTATAGAAAAGCGTAATCCAGGGTGGCAAAGACTGTCAGGATGACCTTTACACCCGTCATTTTCAGAGATTCAAGGCAATATCAGTCGCAGGGAGGCCCCGACCATGAATCGCCGCCATGCCTTATTGGGTTCGTTTTGGGCAAGTTGCGCAGGCGTGCTGGGTATCTCCGCCAGCGCGCAACAGAAGTCAGCCGATGCAGATGGCGAGCTGAAGCCTGTGTCACGGCCACGTATGGTTGAGACGCAGGAGAAGCGTGCGCCCCGCACATCCAAAACGGAAACAGAAGCAGAAGAGCCGCCTCCCGAAGGATTTGAAGAGGCTGGCCACAAGTGGATGAACTATGACATTACGCGGTATATGGAGCTGCCGCATGATCAGTCAAAACCGCCACAGAATGCCATTATCGACTGGGTTATCCGCCGCTATGGCACAGGCATCTGGCATGGAGACAAAGTCGCTGCTCTGGTGGCCAATAAAACTTCCGTTAAAGCATTCCATAACCCTAAAGTGCTTAAGCAGGTTGGTGAGATTGTGGAGCGCTTCACCGACTCTACCGCCGACATCCTCAAAGTGCGTATTCGCTTTGTGGCAGCGGCAGATCCACGCTGGCGATACATGGTGCTTTCACGCATGAATCTGCTTGGCGGTGGGCCCCAGGGCCAGCAGATCTGGACAATGAGCCTGACCGACGCCACTATGGCCCTGACGCAGATGCAAGTTTATCAAGGCTTTGAGCTGCTTGCGGATCAGCAGGTTGAGATGATCAACGGCCAGACACTTTCGATGGTCACTCAGGAGAAAAAACCGTATAACCCGGGCCTCCAGCGGCAATCGACCGCTAATGTCCAATCGACTGAGCCGTCATACAATCAACTTCTCGAAGGGATCGATCTAAAATTTAGCCCTTTATTGACTTACGAAGGCGACTCGGTTGATGGTGCCATTGATCTCAAGTGTGATACGCTCAAGAGCACGATAAAAACGCGTGTGCTTGCCAGCCGGGAACAGGGTGCCAATGAGGCCACGATTGACGTGCCTGAGGTGGTCGGTAGCCGCCTGGTTCAGACAGTTCGCTGGAATCTGAAGCAGACGCTGCTGATTTCGGGCGGGATTCATCCGGGGCTGCTTCTGAAAAACAAGAA
>JBILGL010000456.1:0-4121 GCA_044351075.1 Isosphaeraceae bacterium
CGGCAGGGCGTTGGGGCTTTCCACCACGAGCGGGGCGGTGACGCCGGCTTCGTTCGCCACTTTCACGAGGAAAACCGACCAGCCGTGCTGCGTAAGCGTTTTGGCCACGGGGCCAGCGTCGGCCTTAACTCGACTCTCAGGGTTGACGTTCACATAAGCCACGCAGAGTGGGTCGAGGGCGTCCTGAATGGCCAGAACGGCTTTGCCAGGGTTGGTCTCGGCGAGTGCTTTTTTCAGTTTGTTCTGCACGTCGGGGGGCAATGGCTGGCCGAGAGAGTAGAGCGAATCGCTGATGCGCTTGACCTGAGCGGCCAGGGGCTGGAACTCGACGCCCGAAACGCGCGGCACCTGCCCCCGGGCCGATTGATCAGGGGCCATCAGGCAAAGCATGGGCAGGGCAAATAGCAGTCGAACGAGACGCATCCGTATCTCCTTAAACGAGTTGAGAATGTGATTGCGAAGGGCGATTCGGCATTGCTCAGGGATTTTGATATCCGCCAGACAATGTGGTGGTGTCGATGATGAACATCATTCTGATCGAACGGTGATTGCGGGTCAAAGGGTTTGATCCAAAGCTTGCCGGGCGATTGATTGGACGAAGATGTCAAAAAATGATCTTTACGGGATTTCTGATTCTGATAGCCTAAGCATTGATGAATTCTGGCAGGAAGCCGGAAAAAGGGGCCGGCCAGGCGGTTGAACCTCCCCACCAAAGGCCGCCGGCACGCTTTTTACACAGGAGCGATTCGCCATGAGGGCGATCGGACGATTCAGGCCACGCCGTAAACACTTTTTGGCTCTATTCTTATCACCATTGATCATTTGGGTGCTCATGGTAGAGGCGATGCCCACGCGGTGGCTGGCGCATCGGCTTGAGCACTCGATTTTAGATCTGTCTGGACTTCAGACACGGATCGACAGTGTTCGTCTGACACTCACTGGTGGCATGATTGTCAATGGTGTGCACGTGGGCTCGGCCGATCGCGAGAATCAAGTCTCGCAACTCGATATTAACAAAGTGCTTGTGAATGTTGACTGGGGCTCTGTCATTACCGGCAAACTGGCGATGACCAAGGTGGCTCTTATCGGTGTTGAAGGTGAGTTGAGACGTGGGCCGGATGGCTCATGGCTGCCACCTCGCTGGGTCCAACCACTGAGCGAAGTGGAAACAAAATGGGCCAGTGGCAAGCTGAGAAACTGGCTGGTTGATGTGGAAATACGTGGCGGGCGACTTGCGATTATCGATCCAAAGCATCATTCCCGGGTGCATTTAACGGGCCTTCAGGGTGTGGCACAGGCGGGCGAGGGCTACTTCAAGATGCCCGAACTTTTCGCCCGGATTGATGGCGGCGAGATGATACTGGCCGTGAGTGCTGACCGCATGCAGGAGTTTCCGATATTTGATGGCAATCTGGCATTAAGAAATGTGCCGCTGGGCGTGGAATTTGACGTGCTTGGCTTCGTCTGCCCACTGCTGGCGGGCGAATCGGCCGAGCCACGCGGGCGACTTGATCTGGAGCTCTATCTTCAGGGCTATTTGCAGCCTAACTGGGAAGAGACGCTCAAAGGACGCGGCACACTCAAGCTCGACCCCGTATCGATTGCGGGCTTGCCATTAGCCGACAAACTTGGGCTAACATCCCTAGCAGCCGAAATTAATGGCAAAGAAACGCGGCTTGAGGATTTGACAATCAAGGTCGTCAATCCCTTCACAATTCAGGCTCGGAAGGTCAATTCGCCTTCGCTCAGAGTCGATATTGGTCCATTGCCATTGAAATTCACCGGTTGGACCGATTTTGATGGTCAACTCGATTACGCCATCCGCACTGATGCGATTCGCGAACAATTGCCTGTGGGTATGAGGGGTGTTCTTGACGATCTGAGACCACAGGACGAAGCGCTGGCTATCCGCGGCAAGATGGATAACCTGACAATCCTGATCAATGATCAACCACTTACCACGGAACGCTACCAGATTCGCAAATCTGATCTGCGTAACGAAGTGCAGCAGATTTCACGTCGCCTGAGCGAAGGACTGAAACGTTAAGTTTCAGACTTTCTCGATGGTGCTGGATTGATCCGGTCAAGCCTGCCCGTCCTCCCTGTCTGTCATGCAATGGACTGCAAAGGGAGAAGTTAGGATGGTCTCCAGACGCTTTCATTTGGTCACACTCTGCTTCTGGCCCGGGCTGCCGCAGATCTGGGCCGGGCAAGTCATTACAGGGCTTGCCACCGCCTCCCTTTTTGCCCTGCTTTTTAACGCATGCATTGTTTTTCAATGGATTTACACCGACTGGGCTGATGCTTCTCAGCGGCAAATGCTCTGGCTGATTACGATCCTGACTCATCTTTCCATGCTGGCGTGGACGGTCGTTTGGGCCTGGAAATTTCATCCTGAGAAGTTTCGACAGGAAATTGACCGGCTTTTTCGCGAGTCGAACGATAATTACCTCAAAGGCCGCTGGGCCCTGGCGCGGGATCAGCTCGAGAATCTGATTGCGATCGATCCGCAGGATACTGAAGCCTTGCTGCGGCTGACTCGAGTGCTTTACCGCACGGGTGAAAAATCGCTGGCGTTTCGTGCGCTCTCGCAGTGTAAAGATACGCCGGGGGCGGCTCGATGGCAGTGGGAAATTGAACAGATGGCCAGCCAGATGGCCGAATCATCCTGAAGGATTAAGGGGTCGGAACGCTCTAAATCAAGCAGAATTTCAAAGTTCTGACAAGAAAAAGGGAGAGTCGGGCTGGAAAAAAAATGCTCGCCTCTCTACTTTTATAGATAGAGTGAATGCGAAACCATTCAAACGGAGTGTCAGTCGGCGGATTTTCGCCAGCGAGAACGGATAAGAGAACGAGAGGGTAACGTGGACATGTACGAAAGGTTCACCGACCGGGCCCGTCGGGTCATGCAGTTGGCCAATTCGGAAGCCCAGCGGTTTAATCACGACTATGTGGGGACGGAACATCTCCTTCTGGGGCTCGTGAAAGAAGGCAGCGGCGTGGCCGCCAATGTCCTCAAAAACATTGACGTGGACCTTCGGAAGATACGGGTGGAGGTAGAGAAGATTGTCCAGTCAGGCCCTGACATGGTCTCGATGGGCAAGCTGCCTCACACACCCCGGGCCAAGAAGGTGCTGGAATATGCATTTGAGGAAGCCCGTAACCTGAATCATAACTATGTTGGTACAGAACACCTGCTTTTGGGCCTTCTGCGTGAGCAGGAAGGTGTGGCCGCCCAAGTTCTTATGAACCTGAACCTCAAGCTGGAAGATGTCCGCGAAGAGGTTCTCAACCTTCTGGGGCATGGCATGGAATCAGGATCAGGCGGTGAAGGCGGCGGCAGCAGCGGCAGCGGCGGCAGCAGTGGTTCAAGCGAACGCGCTTCTGCCAAAAGCACCAAGAGCAAAACCCCAGCCCTCGACAGCTTCGGCCGCGACCTGACCGAGCTGGCACGACAGGTGAAGCTCGACCCGGTGATCGGCCGCGCCAACGAAATTGAGCGTGTCATTCAGATCCTGAGCCGACGTACCAAGAACAACCCTGTTCTGTTGGGCGAAGCGGGCGTGGGTAAAACGGCCATCGTTGAAGGCATGGCCCAGCTCATCGTTGACGGCAACGTGCCTGAAACCCTTCGTGACAAACGCATTGTGGTGCTAGACCTCGCCATGATGGTCGCCGGCACCAAATATCGCGGCCAGTTTGAAGAGCGCATCAAAGCCGTCATGAACGAAGTGCGCCGGGCCAAGAACACCATTCTTTTCATCGACGAGCTGCACACACTCGTGGGTGCTGGTGGTGCCGAAGGCGCGATCGACGCTTCGAACGTGCTCAAGCCCGCCCTCGCCCGTGGCGAAGTGCAGTGTATTGGTGCCACAACTCTTGATGAATACAGAAAATACATCGAGAAGGACAGCGCCCTTGAGCGTCGCTTCCAGACGATTCTGGTCGAGCCACCCGGCAAGACTGAAACCACGTCCATTCTCAAAGGCCTTCGTGATCGGTATGAAGCCCACCACCGCGTGCGGATTCTCGACTCGGCCCTGACGGCCGCCGTTGATCTGGCCGACCGCTACATCACCGGCCGCTGCTTCCCGGACAAGGCGATCGACGTGATCGACGAA
>JBILGL010000457.1:0-4117 GCA_044351075.1 Isosphaeraceae bacterium
TTTTGATATTTCGGCTCTGGCAAAGCCGCGCGATGGCATGCAGATCAGGCACGCGCACGAGGGGATTTGTGATCGTTTCCACAAAAACCAGACGAGTGGCGGCCGTAAGGGCTGATTCCAGTGAGTCTACATCTGTCGAGTCAAAGAGGCTGAAAGTAACGCCGAATTTCGTAAGCTCTTTTGCGATCAGCACCTGGGTGCGGCCATAGAGGCCCTGGGCCAATGCCACATGATCGCCGGCCGAAAGCATGCCGAGAAAGAGGGCGGCTTCGGCGCCCATGCCCGAGGCGGTGACGATGCCTGCTTCGGCGTTTTCCAGCAAAGCGATCTGGCTGGCGAGCCGGGTGGCATTGGGGTGACCATCGCGGGCATAGACGTAGCCCGGTTTCTCGGCGGCATAAACGGCATCGACATGGTCAAGATCGTCGAATTTATAAACGACGGACCACTCCAGCGGCGGCACGAGTGGCTCGGTGGTTGATTTCGGCAGGGGCTGCGGGCGAACGCAGGATGTCTCAAGCGAAAGGTGTCTGGCGGCTTGCCCAGCGTCGTTTTTACGAGAATCTTCCATGGCGGCGGCTTTCGGGTGGCTATACTTGACCAGGGTAATCTGCGTATAATCAGAATTCTAACCGAAAGAACACTGGATGCGGAAGGAACCATCGAGATGGATTTTACGCAGGTGCCACGCTGGGAAGCCGCCAAACGAACGCTGGGCAATGGGCTTGATGTGATTTTGTGCCCCGTGCGGCGAAGCCCAATGGTGAGCGTGAATTTGTGGTATGACGTCGGCTCGCAGAATGAAAGGCCCGGCGAGAAGGGCTTCGCACATCTGTTTGAGCATTTGATGTTTGAGGGCTCTAAGCACTTTCCCGGCGACTTTTTCAAGCACTTGCAGAAATATGGTGCGGGGGTGAATGGCTCGACATCGTCGGACCGGACGAATTACTACGAGGATATTCCTGCCGAGATTCTGGAACTGGCTCTGGCGATGGAGTCGGACAGGATGGGACATTTGGTTGAGTCGCTGGATAATTCCCGGCTTGAGACGCAGAAAGGCGTGGTAACCAACGAATACCGCCAGAATTATTCCAACCAGCCTTATGGCATGGTCTCGCAGATGATGGCTGAGGGGCTCTATCCGGATGGGCACCCTTACAGTTGGACGACGATTGGCCTGATGGAAGAAGTCAATTCTGCCAGCCGCGACCAGGTGGTGGCGTTTTTTGAACGCTACTATGTGCCGGCTAACGCCAGCCTGTGCATCGCCGGCGATATTGACGCCGAACATGCTTTTGAACTGGCTGAACATTATTTCGGGAGTTTTCGGTCTGGCCTGCGCTGCCCTGTGCCGCAGGTGGCCGAAAACAGCCTGAGCCAGAGCCGAACGATTGTCATGCGAGACAAAGTGAGCTTGGAGCGGCTTTATCTGACATGGCCAACGGTTCGTCAACTGACAACCGACGAACCACCGCTTTCACTTCTGGGCGATATTCTGGCCAGTGGGCGATCAAGCCGGCTTTACCAACAACTGGTTGTCAAACAGCAACTGGCGCAGGATGTGGCGGCCGGTCAATGGTCGCGCGAGCTAGCTGGGCAGTTTTCCGTGGTGGTCACGCTGCGGCCGGGGGCATCAGCTGAGCAGGTGCGTGCCATTATCGAACGGTCGCTTATTGACATCAGTAATGAAGGCCCTGCAGCTGAAGAGCTCCAGCGGGTGATTCGCCGCAGGTGGTCCGGGCATCTGTTTAGCCTCGAGAAGCTGGGCGGCTTTGGCGGAGTGGCCGACCGGCTGAATGCTTTCAATAATTTTACAGATGACCCAGGCCGGCTCTGGACGGATGCCCTGCGATATCGCCGAGTGGATGCTGCTGAAATTGCCCGGGCGGCCAAAACTTATCTGGCCGAGCGGCCCCGCCTTGAGATTAACGTGCAGCCCCAACCGAAGGTGGCCAGCAGCCCGGATCGGGCGGCGGGGGTGAAGATTGGTCCGCCGCGGCCGAATCGATTTGCCGAGCCGAAAGTGGTGAAGATCAGCGATCAGGTTTCCGCCTGGCTGCTGCCTCGCCGCGACTGGCCCGTGGTGGCGGGGGCGATTGCTGCCCGGCCCGCCACGGCGATGATGGGCGAAACGGGTTCGGGGCTGGCCCAGCTGCATGCTTCGACAATGATGGAAGGCACTGCGAGAAGGTCGGGCATTGAGCTGGCCGAAGCCATTGAATCGCTGGGCTCGTCGATTTCGCCTCATCTGGAAACAAGCGGCCTGCACCTGATGTTTCAGAGCACGGCCGAAGGGCTGGGCGAGACCTGGGATCTGGCCAGTGAAATATGGACGGAAACGGCCTTTCCCGATGGCGATTGGCAGCGACAGCGAGACCGGCTCGTGATTTCACAGAAGTCGGAGGTGGATCGGCTTGAGAGCCTGGCGCATCGGGCCTTCCTGCTTGGAATCTATGGCCCGGGGCATCCTTTCGGGCGGCCACTGGGCGGCATTCCTGATGGGCTGGCGGGGCTGACACACGGGCAACTTGTGTCTGTAAGAGATCGGCTGAACCGGCCTGGCGAGCTGGCACTAATCATAGCCGGCGACTTTGACGAAAGTCGAATTGTCGATAACATCAGCCGGCTGGCGGTCGGTTTTACGCGGCCAAGCCCGACGGACACTATTGATTTCAGCCGATTTCAGCCGCTCAAGAGGGCTGGTTCGCGGCTGATTGTGGTGAATAAGCCGGGGGCACAGCAGGCGGTGATTCGGCTGGGCGAGCTTGGAATTATGGCTGATGATCCTGACCGCGAAGCGCTGGGGCTCTGGAATTTGTCGCTGGGCGGGCTATTCACATCAAGGCTGAATCATGTTTTACGCGAGCAAAAGGGGCTGACATACGGCGTTCGCAGCGGTTTTGACCCCCGGCGCGACATGGCAGGCACGTTTGCCATTGCGTCATCGGTGCAGCATGATCGCTGCGCGGAAGCGATCGAGGCAGCCAGGCAGGAAGTCTTTGGCCTCTTGGGTGAACACGCACTGACCAAAGACGAGCTGGAGGATGCACGCCGCAACAGGCTGGAAGCGACGTCGCGAGAGGATGAAACCTGCACACAGGCGGCTAACCGGCTGGTTGATTTGTGGCTGGCCGGGCTGGGGCCAGTGCATTCCAACGCCCAGATTGAGCGATACCAGCGGCTCACGCTGGCGGAAGTGCAGGCGGCGGCCCATCGGCGGCTAAACCCCTCCGGATGGCTGAGCGTGCTGGTGGCCGATTGGTCGAAGGTGGCGACCGATGTCGAAAAACTCGGGTTTGATGAGATCACCATCATGTCGCCGGAAGATGTTCTGGCGTAATCAGTCGCCGGAAATCTTCTGCTGAAATTAATCGAACGTATCAATCTGCCCGACGGGTCTGATACTTTTCGATGTATTGGCGATACGCTTCGTCCAGCGGGCGATTTTTATCAGGGGCAAAGGGGTAATCAGGCATGCCTTTATAGGGCAGTGGCCCGATTTCGTCGCTTGTGCCGGTGTAGGGGTCGGCATCCTTACAATAGCCATAGCTTCGCAGGACATATGCCCGGCGGAAGCCTTTCTGCAGGGGCGGCAGCTTGGCTGCGTCAAATTCAAAGCGAATTTCATCGCCCGGGCCAACGACACAGAATTGATCGTCGTCGGTTGTCAGAAGCTCCTGTACATTGCCATAGCGTGTGAGCAGGCCTTTCATGGGGGCAAGCGGGGCTGGGTCGATGTAATCGTAGTCATAAACGAGCGGCAGGCGGCCATCTGGCGAAATTTCGCGGGTATAGCCACGCCAGCCAAGCTGAGCCCGGGCTACGGGCAGGCTCGCCACTTGCTCGCCGGGCTGATCCTCCAAAACGGCCAGAAAAGCCTCGTCGTAATAGCATTCCATATTGGTTCGCAGCCGCAGCTTGAGCGGGCCTGTTGCCGGCAGCCTGCCGGTCAGTTCCAGCGTGGTGAGCCGTGGCAAACCGGCCGGATATCCGGGGTCGGCTTCAAGCACCTGCCACTTTCCGTCATTTGTCATTATCTCAAGCACGGGCGGCTTCAGCTCTAATCCGCTTGAGGCCGCTGCAAAATTTGTCTGGGAATACGGATATTCCACCCAGC
>JBILGL010000458.1:0-4096 GCA_044351075.1 Isosphaeraceae bacterium
CCCGATAAAATACAATTTATTTTGCAATTTCCGCAGGTTTCTGAAATCGCTTCTGGCGTTTGATATTGGCCAGATCGATGCCGGAAAGGATCATGGAAAGATCAACGGCGGAGATTTCAATTCGGGTTGCATTTTCAGCGGCTTTTGGCAGGCGAAAGGTGCCTTTTTCGAGCCGTTTGTACCAGAGGGCGTAGCCATCGCTGTCCCAATAGAGCAGTTTGATACGGTCGGCGCGTTTGTTGGTGAAGACAAAAAGGTTGCCCGAGAGTGGTTTTTCGATCATAACCTGTTCAACAAGAGCGGCAAGGCCGTCGTGACTTTTGCGGCAATCGACGGGCGAAGTGGCGATAAAGATGCGGAGCGAGCCCGGGATGCTCAGCATGACCTGCTCCAGATTGTTTCGAGTACGGCTGCAATGGTGGCCGGGTCGAATCCAGGTGGGATTTCAATGGAAAGCTGATGGAACTCAATTTTCAGGGGCTGGGAGTGCTGACTGTTGGATGAGGCTTTGGGTGGGGTAATTGAGATAACTTCGGCAAATTGAATTTGGCTGGTTGCCTTTGATTTTTTCAACCTGCCCCGCCACAAATAAAAAGAAGATTCGGCGAGGCGATTGGCTTTGCAGAAATCGTGGATAGTGAGGCCACTTTGGGCCTGGGCGTCGATAACTTGCTGCCAGAACCGGCATTTTTCAGAGTGATCGAGAGGAATAAGCTGGTTGGGCATGGTTTAATGTTCCTGATGAGTGATTGATCACGTCAGCAGGAATCAAAAATACCAAACCTGACAAGATGTAATTCACCGGACGGATACACTCACACAGAGAACCGGAGTTCTTCTTCCTCTGGATTCAGTGAGAACCTCGGCCTGAGTCGATCGACCAGCGCAACATGATTTTGATTGATTCGCTCAATGAATTTTTTCACGCGTCAAATAATGCTCTCATATTGGGATAACAGCACATCTCTGTGTGACTTCCTCACGCCTCCATTTCCAAAGTCCCTCAATTGGAATCAACTCAGGGCTATATCCCGGCAACCAGACGGCAAGCACGCTTTGAGCCTTTCCAGAAACTTATCCTTCTGCTCGGCGTTGCAATTACCTTCATTCCAGATCATCGCTTGACCATCACTGAATGATAAGCTCCGTACCAGTTGATCCGGTCCGATAAGGGCGGGCAATCGCTGGGCCGGAATAAGGGTTTGCCCACCTTGCCCCAGGGTGGGTCAATTTTAGATGCTCATTTCCACCAGGAATAGTCCAAATCCATGTCCCGATGAAAATGCAATTCATCGACATAAACCAAGAGAATTTTGCGATCCTTTACCTGTTCGTACAATTCCTGAAGCAGAATCATATACTTGGACCGCTTGAGCGGATCCCGCTTTGCCAATAACTTCTTGCACTTTTTCCAGCTTAATTTACATTTGTGAAGTAACTTACGAATCGTATTCCGACAAGTGGTGATCTTTTGATTAGATTCAACCCAGGCGACAAGTTTTTTCAGCGTCCAGCCATGGCCGGGCAATTGCTGTTTTTCAAGCGAGCTGGATTCAACGATCTCGACTATTTCTTTGGTTTGCTCGGAAGAAAAAGGGGAAGGCTGCCGCCTGTGCGGCGATATACCAAGGCCTCGGGCCCTCGCTTGTTGTAATTGTGCACCCAATTCATGACAGTTTCGTTTTCGCGATTGATCATTTTCGCAAACGAAGAGGCATTGGCTTGTCCAGAAGCGATGTTGTAAAGGGCGAGATAGCGTTCTCGCGTCAGAGGATGAGGGGAATCGATTGAACCCCTGAGCAAATCATCAAGCGATTGATTCCACCTCGTCAGGTCGGGCCGGACCATCCTTGATCCTCTACGGAAAACTGAAGCCTATTTTGTGCAGACTTTTCTGTGTAACAGAATCCTGAAAAACTGGAAGTCCGGTTTTCTGGGTGAATTCAGTTTAGGTTCACTTGACCGGACAGATTCGGATTTAGGTGATACCAAACACGCAAATGTGTGAATTGTTTGGCGGATGTCTTATGATTAACTGCTCAACGGTCAGATTAAGGACCATTGAGATGGCATTCAACTCTATCAAATGATAGAGTTGAATTACGACGACAGTGCGTCAGGATAATACCCGTGAATAATCGATCAGATCAGAACACTGATTTGAGTCTCCTCGAACGTCTTGGCGATTCACGATATCGTAGCCATGCATGGTCTGAGTTTATTGACCGCTACACATTTTTGATTTTCGATTGGCTTCGTCGCTGGGATGTTGACCCACATAGCATGGAAGACGTGTTGCAAGAAACGCTGATGCGAATTCTTGGTAACATTAAGAGCTTCGAACGGCGTCAAAATGGCAGTTTCCGGGCCTGGTTAAAACAATTGCTCACAGTAGTTGGCAACAATTCACAGAAGATGCTGCCCGTCAGCTCGCTTATCGTGAGGCGAATCCATTGCGAGTCGGAAACTGGTTGCAACTTCAGTCAAAAATGGCGGAAGAATCGCTGCTTATTCTTTTTGATGAATGGGCTACGGAAGAAGTCCTGAGTCTGGCCTATTCCAGTGTCCGTAAGAGAGTTGACCCGGATACATGGCAGACCTTTTATCAAGTTGTTATTGAGAATCAATCAGTTGAATTGTAATGTTTCACCCCAAATGGCACTTTGGCTAAGTGAGTAACCGGTCTGGTTTCCGGGTATATTTGAACAGTACCCTGGAGTCTTGATCGATGAGCGAGAAGAAGAAACGTCGGAAGTGGTCGGCGGCAGATAAGCTGCGGATCGTTATGACTGGTATGCAACCCGGTGTCGAGGTTAGCGATCTCTGCCGCCAGGAAGGCATCAATGTAACCCAGTTCTACAACTGGAAGAAGCAGGTGTTGGGCTCGGCCAAGGTCATCTTTGATCAGTCCAAGGGCAGGCCTAAAGCCGCCGAACAACGCCACGAAGCCGAGCTTCAGCGTCTCAGAACCGTCATTGCAGAAATCACCGCTGAGAACCTTGACCTAAAAAAAGGGCTCTTGGGTTAGAGGATCATGGCCAATTGCCCCAGGAATTGCAAGTTCGCGTGCATCAAGAGGTTGAACTCGCACGTAAACGCAGCGAGTGGCCCGTAAAAAAAACATTGGCCGCTCTTGGCGTTTCACCACGAAGCTACTATAGATGGCTGAAGGCCCAGCCTTGGCCCAGACCTGAATCGAACCTGTCAGCCCCGGTGCTGGTTCCGCTGTATGAGGCTCTTCCTGAGGAAAAGAAAGCCGTGATTGACTACGCCCGCAAGCATACCCATTTGCGACACCGGGAAATGGCCTGGAAGATGGTGGATGAAAACGTGGCTTATTTGAGCCCATCAACGGTTTATCGCACGCTAAAAGCCATGAATCTGGTCTGCCCCTGGCAACGTCGCTTGAAGCGGATCAAGGCCGAGTCCGAGCGTGCAACGGCACCGGATCAGCGTTGGAGCACGGATCTGATGTACCTTCAGGTGGGTGGCCAGACGTACTATTTTGTGGCGTTTCTGGACGAGTATTCACGGGCGATCGTGTACCATGAAATCCTGCTTGGGATGGATTCGATCAGCGTGAGCAATGCGTCCCAGAAGGCCATTGAGCAACTGCCGAAAAACGAAGATGGAACACCCAAAGCGAAGCCTGTGATACGATCGGACAATGGAAGTTGTTATGTGTCGCAGGAATTTCGGGTTGTATTAAAGGAGAACGGCCTGACGCATCATCGAATTACGCCGCATTGCCCGGAGGAGAATGGGTTGATGGAGCGGGCCAATCGCACACTTCGCGAGAGCCTGGAGTGTGAGCCGTTGGAGAATTTATTGGAGGCTCGGAAGGTGATCAATCAGCATGTGAACCGCTATAATCACGACCGGCTGCACAGCGCCATTGGCTATTTGCCGCCATGGGAATACTACCGTGGCGACCCGGCAAAACGACATGAAGAGCGACGCGTGAAGCTGCAACAGGCCCGTCATGCTCGCCGAGAGCGGAACCTGAACTTAAGTCAACCAACACTACCCCTGGAAACCCCGGAACTACTCACTTAATTTCAGCCCACTTTTGTGCCACTTCCGTTGAAACGGAACA
>JBILGL010000459.1:0-4091 GCA_044351075.1 Isosphaeraceae bacterium
GGCAGTCCGGGCTGGCGAAAGCCTCGTTCCGGAAACAGACTCGACAAGACGTAAGCATTTTGGTCAAAAAGCGTTAGCCCAACTTCCATCAAGCAAAACGGCATCTGATGCATTGACGATCGAGCTCATCGCACGGGCGCAATGGCTGACAGGAGAAAGAGAAGAAGCGATTGATCAATTGAAACTGGCAACGGCTTATCAAAGAGATGGCTTTGAGATGCGAGAGCGATTGATTGACTGGCTGATTGCAGCGGGCAGACCATCGGAAGCTCTTGAGCAGGCACAGGCAGTGCAATATCTCTGGCCTGATGATGCCAGAACAAAACCGCTGCTTGATAAGGCAGCAACCGCCGATGCGAGGGGAGCCAAGTCGGATAAGAATGAAATAAAAAGCGATTCCGGGAACTAAGAATTGCTGAATATGACGAAAAAAATGATTCTATGAGTTGGGTTGGTCTTGGTCAAAAGATACTGATTGAAATGCGCAAAGGTGTCAGTATCGACAATGTTCATGTTCACAAATATCGGTATGAACGAGTATAATGAGTTATCGGCAATCGAATCGGAGTGATTTAGGTCATGATCAATTCTCACGAAATATTGCTGGTAACGGTGTGTAGTAAAAGCCCTGATTTTCGACTAAGAGCGAGTGTGAGCCTAAGGCATGATAGCAGTCTGATCTCAGTATCTGTATCTATCAGGGAGTGTCGTTAAACGACAAGAGATTGCGATGAATCAAGAGCCGCATCGAAGTCGGGCGAATTCAGGAACTAACATGAAACAGATTGCTCACAATCAAAATCAGAGACAGTTTCCGCAGCAACGAAACCCGAATGCGAACGAGCCAAAGCAATACATGGAAGATGTGCTTTTGGTGCTCAACGCCATCCGGCGCGGCTGGCGACTGGTGCTGCTTTGCATGCTGCTGGCCCTGACGATTGGGATGTTTCAGGTCTTCAAAACGAAGCCACGTTATACCGCCACTGCACAGATTCTGGTGAATCAATCCGGTGGGGTGATGAACAACATCATTCAGGGTGATCCACTCACAGGCGGTATCGGCGATTTTCTCGGGAACCATTTGGCGATCATCAAAAGCCATACTGTACTTGAAGATGCAATCAGTGCCGGAAAACTGGACAATCTCGATTTTAATGAGCTTTTTACCGGTCTGACACTCACCCGGCTTGATCGTGTGATTACGATCAAATTTGAGTCTGAAGATCCAACAAAGCCGAAAAAGGTTGTCAACTCCGTTATCGATGCCTATAAGCGTTTTCTCGATAACACCTTTGAGAAAAAGAGCTCTGAAGTGGTTCAGCTCATTACAAAGGCACGAGACGAACTCACAAGCGAGCTGGATAAGAATACAAAAGCACATCTTGATTTTCTCAAGCTGCATCCCCAGTTGATGACAGATCTTGAAGGCCGATCGCTCGTTGTCAAACGTTTAGCTGAATGGGACCGTGGAATTCAGGCGGCAAAGGGTCGGATCTTTCAGCTCAATACTCAGGTGGAACATGCCCGCGAATTGATGGCGGGCGGTGCCAGCGACGCCACGATCGCAAAAGCCATTCACACGATTGGCACGACAATCGGGGCGGATCATCAGGCAAATCTTGATATCGCGCTTGCCATGGGTGGTGATCAGTCATTCATGCATGAAGGTGAATCGTTTGAAAAACTGACTCTGAGCTATGCGCAGGTGCAGTATGCCCGCCAAACGGCCGAGCGAATGCTTGCCAATCTCCAGAAGCAGTTAGTTGCCGGCATTGAAGAGGGTCAGGCTTCGCTGGACCCGGTAACGGAAGAGCGTCGGCTTCGCGATTCGTTTGAAAAATCGCCGGATGTGGGAGCGATTGACAAGGATATTGAATCTCTGGAACGCAAGATTCGGGGGAATCGGCGTCTTTCGAAAGATCCGAATGAACCATCGCTGCGTCGTCTTGAAGAGCAAATCACTGCTCTGGAGCAGGAGCGTGATGAACTCTGGGATGAATTTAAAGAGACTGGCCAGAAGTATATGCTTCATGGCAGTAATCGCGTGGCAGACCTGATTGATCAGGCCAAGGCAGATGTTTTAGCGTTCAAGGCCAGAGAAGACACGCTGAGCGAACAGATTAACAACCAAAGCCGCGAATATCAGGAATTACTTGCGTCACAGCTTCGTGATGTTGAAGCGACCAAGGGTGTCGATTCCAAGGAATATAAGGAACTGAAAGATCGTCTCAGTCGTTTTGCCCTGGCACTACAGGCTCCTGCAAAAGCGCGGAATCAGGCACGGGCAGAGGCTATCATTCAGGGTCTTCAGAAGAATATCGACACGCTGGCGATGATTCAAAAGCGTCTTCAGTCTGAATATGACCGGGAACTGGAAAGCTCTCAGCAACAGGAACTGGATCGCCTGACCGAAGAAAACATGCGGAAGGATATTCGGCGAACCGAAGAGCTCAGAGACGAGGTGGTCAATCAGCTTAAGCAAGCCAAGCTTGTGAGCGACCCGGCCCACGTAACCGTCACGGCCCAGATCTTGTTTCCACCAATGGATAATCAGTATCAGACGAGCAAGGTGCTGATTCTTGGTGTGTCGCTATTCGCCGGTTTGCTGATGGGCTGCACGGCTGCCTATCTGGTTGACATGCTAGATTCGAAGGTCAGAAATCTTGGAGAAATTCGCAAGATTCTCGATCTCAACGTGCTTGGCTTGATTCCACACCTGATTCGTGGTGGGCAGGCACAGGGCGATATTCGTCTTTCAATGAAAGAGCTCGGCCTGATTTGTCATACCCGGCCTCGAAGCTCTGCCGCAGAAAGTTTCAAGGCCATTCGTACAAGTCTGGAATTTTTCCGTCGCAATAATCACATGCAGGTCTTGATGGTCTCAAGCCCGCACTCCGGCGATGGTAAATCAACCACCTGCTCAAATATTGCCAGTACACTGGCGATGGCGGGCAGAAAAGTGCTCTTGATCGACGCCGACCTTCGGCGACCTGGTCAGCACAAGATTTTTGAAATGCCGAATGAATATGGTCTGGCGGATGCGATTGAAGGCAAACTGCCCCTGCACCGCGCTGTGCAGGCGACGAGCGTTGCCAATCTTGATCTGCTGACCGGTGGCACCGATATCAATAATCCGGCTGAACTTCTCTCCTCCCGCGCTTTTTCTGAATTAGTTCAGGAAGCCCGCGGCATCTATGATGTTGTTCTGATCGATACCTCTCCGCTGCTTGCTGTCACAGATCCGTGCGTTGTGTCCACCCAGGTGGATGGCATCGTGCTGATCGTTCGTGCAACTGTCATCAAGCGACACGACCTCAACCGAATTCGTGAATTGCTTCACAACATTGGTACTCCAGTGCTTGGAACAATTCTCAATGGTGTGAGCCGTGAACAGTTCTCTTACGGCTACGGTTATGGCTATGGCTACGGTTATGGCTATGGCTACACTCGCAAAAACAATGCAGCCAAAGATGAAAAACCAAAACTCGACGCTTCAGAGGAGAATGGCGAGGAAATCCTCTCACTCTCCCGAAATGATCGGGAAAACGACCAGAATTTGAGCCAGGATCCGGATGTCTGAGTCCGCCGGGATGGCATAAACGAGGATAATCAAGTGAATGGTGAATGATGAATTTGCCATTCACTTTTCTCGATACCGACTAAAAATACTGTCAAAAAAATCATCAAATTCTCCGATGTCGCAAAATCTTCGCCTGCAAACAACTTAATGTGAGCAAATACAAATATTTGAACTACTCTAAAAGTAGCGAGTCGATGAAGAACTCAAACGAAAAGGCGTTTAAAGCCAACTTCCACTGATTCTGTACTTGAAGTGATGGACAAGGAAAAAACCGGTGAATGTCGAAAATCTGCTGAAGCATATTGAATCGAGAGAATTTCGTGTTGGTGTGATTGGCTTGGGATATGTCGGTTTGCCGCTGGTTGAGCTTTTCGCTAGAAAAGGTTTTCAGGTCAAAGGCTTTGACATTGACCTGACCAAAGTGGATTCGCTGAATGCAGGTAAAAGCTACATCGGCCACATCAGCTCTGAGCGTGTTGCCTCAATGATCAGCTCAGGCCGATTCGAAGCG
>JBILGL010000460.1:0-4089 GCA_044351075.1 Isosphaeraceae bacterium
CGCAGGCGATGCAGTAATTTTTGCCGCTTCGCTACGTCTGTTTCATGCGCCAGAATGATCATCAGCTTCAAATAGGCATCTGCCGTGGGGCCTTCCATACGATAGCCATAGCAATGGCCGAACCGTTTAAGGAACGTAATGACTTCCCTCGCCTGAAACGGCATATTGGCCAGCTCGGTGGCAATCCCCCCGGCTTCGGAAAAAACGGCTTCAGTAAGCCCGACGGCTTCCGCCTTCTGCTCAATTTGGTCGGCAAATCTGTCGCAATCTTCCAGCGTTTTGATTTTCAGGTCGTCAATCGAATTAACGCCGGCAAGCTTCTTGATCTCAGTCTTGGTATCGACCTGCTCTGCAAGCTCAAACGCTTTGATCAGCAAATCGCCCACATGCGTGTGTGGCACGATCGAACCGATCTTGTCAAAAACAGCGCCTGACAATCGCCCCAGCGAAGACTCGAGCAAACTCGGACGAATTGCTTTCCAGTCGGCAATCGCAGCAACCTGTTTTTCTTCGTAAGCGGTCAGACTCATAGCCGGTTAGTTCCAAAATGCATGAATGAGATTGATAATTATTTTAATTTACCTGATTATTACATTCACGTCCAGATTACCAGCATTATCATCGATCCGTTTTTAATGATTTTTCTCATAAATCTACTTAAACTCAAATCAGAGAGAAAACCGTAGTTGATACGACCTTTGGGAATTTTCCCAATCCACATTTATAAAAATAAGGCGAACAAGGCTAACCCGAAGCGCAAGCATTGAAGTTGCGATTTTGCATCGTCGATCTGCTGAAGACCAAGGATTTGCTGCAATTTGAATCATTAATGAAAATCAATAAAAGATTGGTGATGTGAATGGCCGGAGGCCATATCTATTTATAGTCAACTCCTCCGGAGCCCAATAATACAATGCTTATTCTTGTCTATGGCCGGAGGCCATATCTATTCAAAGACAACTCCCCTGGAGCCCAACAATACAATGCTTATTCTTATCTATGGCCGGAGGCCATATTTATTAATAGACGGCTCCTCTGGAGCCGCAATGAAAACAGATTCATCTAAACTCAAATCTGAGAGAAAACCGTCGTTGACACGACTTTTGGGAATTTCCCCAATAATCCACATTACTAAAAACAAGGCGAACAAGGCTAACCCAAAGTGCTAGCGAGGGATAAGAAATAAGATAGATTGCTCAGAATAATTCCCTTGCTTGCGTTTCGGGTTAGCCTGCTGTCATGGAATTGCGGCCAAAAAGCAGCAAAGCGAAAGAAATATCCGGTTTTCTGAATGAACGGATTTTAAATGCGAATATTGAAAAAACGGCTAGTAATTGCCTGCTTCCACTTGACTTCGATGGGTGGATAACCGAAATTATTGTTGAACAAGTTGATCGGGCACCGAAATCAGGGGAGCTCACCGATGTGGACAATTTCTGGAGAGCACGATCTTTACAGCCGCGATTGCGACGGCAGGACACGCCGATCATTTTTAAAAACCGGCGTGATTGGCGGCCTGAGCCTTTCCCATTTTCTCCGCCTGAAGGCGAGTGCAGCGGCCCTTACGCCTGAGCAGACCACCAAAAGCGTCGTTCTGTTTTGGTGCAGCGGTGGCCCGGGCCATATGGAAACCTATGACCCCAAGCCCGATGCACCTGATGGTTTTCGAGGTCCATTCGGCGCCATTCCCACGGCCCTTTCGGGGGTCCATTTCGGCGAGTTGATGCCGTATCAGGCGCGGATCGCCGATCAAATGACGATCGTCCGAACAGTCAACCACGGCTCCGGCGACCATACCAAAGGCAATCACTGGATGCTTACCGGCTTCGAAGGCCCGGCCTTTAATGCACCGGATAACACCGTCCAGCGTCGCCCTGCGATGGGCAGCGTGGTGGCCCGCTGCCGCACCAATCGCACCCCCGGCCTGCCGCCCTATATCGCTGTGCCAAACTTGCGTGGCGGAACCGATAACATCTTTCACTATGCCACTTATCTGGGCGGTTCGGCGAATCCATTTATCGTTGATTCCGACCCCAATGAAGCGAATTACCGCGTTCGGAACCTGACACTGCCGGGCGATCTGTCACTGGGCCGATTGTCAGATCGTCGCAAAGTGCTTGGCCTGATGGATCAGACGCGCCGATGGGGCGAAACCCATCTGGATAATATGGATATTTACCAGCAAAAAGCCTTCGACATGCTGACGGGCCGGTCGGTGGTTGAAGCCTTTGATATCTCTCGCGAACAGCCTGCGACGCGTGAACTTTACGGCCGCCACACCTTTGGTCAGAGTGCTCTGCTGGCTCGCCGGCTGGTTGAGGCGGGCACGCCCTTTGTGACGGTTAACTGCGTGCCATGGGATCATCACGGCACACCGCCGCAGATGAAGACCGAGGAAGGCGCCCGCAAACTGATTCCACCACTTGACAAAGCAGTGGCCGCCCTGATTGAAGATCTAAAGCAGCGTGGTCTGTTTGAATCGACACTGGTCGTCGTCATGGGTGAATTTGGCCGCACCCCACGCATGAACAAAGACGCCGGCCGCGACCACTGGGGCAATGCATTTTCAGTGGCTTTTGCCAGCGGCAGCCTGAAAATGGGGCAGATTATCGGCAAATCAAGCGCCCGCGGCGAATATGTACTTGATCGCCCGATTACGCCGCAGGATGTGGCAGCCACCGTTTATCATTTTCTGGGGATCGACTCGCGAAGCCTGACTTTCGAGGACAAAACCGGGCGTCCTGTGTATGTCATCGAAAAAGGCGAGCCGATTGCCGAACTATTCGCCTGACAGGGAAATGAATCAAATGCAGCAGGGTCAAATCAAAGTCGCGGCTGTTATCACCCAGTGGACGACGAACAGCCACGCTGATGTAATCCTGGGGCGAATCTGCGACCCTGTCGGCTGGGGCCACGAAAAGCCGTTTGATCTGATGATCAGGCGGATGTATGTTGATTATTTCGCTGACCGCGACCTGGCCCGCGCCATGTCCGAGAAATATGGCATTGAGCTTTGCGATTCCATTCATCAGGCAGTCGTTGGCAAGAGCGGAAAAATTGACGTCAGTGGCATCATCGCGATCGGTGAACATGGCCCTTATGTGCGTAATAATAAAGGCCAGCAGCTCTATCCACGGCGACGATTTCTGGACGAGATTGCCGAAAGCTTTCGCCGGGCCGGCCAGGTTGTGCCTGTCTTTTCTGACAAGCATTTCAGCTATGAGCCGATCTTCGCCCAGTGGATCTTGCAGACATATAAGCATATGAACATCCCTTTCATGGCCGGTTCAAGCCTGCCGGTGGGATGGCGATACCCGGAAGAACAATGGCCAGCAGGCGTGCCCCTGAAGCGGGCATTTGCGCAGGGATATTCTGATCTCGATGCATATGGCTTTCATACGCTGGAGACGCTTCAATGCCAGGTGGAGCGTCGAAAAGGCGGCGAAACCGGTGTAAAGTCTGTTCGGTCTGTTGCCACGGGTGAAGACGCATGGTCTTCACGCGAATTCCCGCGCGATCTCTGGGAAAAGTTACAGGAAAAATACATTTCAAGACCGCAGCATCGCAAGCTGCCCAGCTATAGAAAAAACGACACGCTCTGGGAAATCAAATATTCAGATGGCATGGTCGCGCATGTCGGTATTTTTACCAGTGAAGGGGAGGTCTGGGGCGTTTCCCTCAGCGATGAGCAGAACAAAATTCAGCCAATCGTTTTTGAGCTTGAGGACAAACGCAATTTCGGCCATTTCGGCCACCTGACTCGCGCCATTGAGCATCTTTTCCGCACCGGTCGCCCACCCTATCCGGTGGAACGCACTTACATTACGACGGGCGTTCTGGCCGCCGCCTTGCAAAGTCGCTCCGAAGGCGGCCGGGAAGTGCCCACTCCGTTTTTGTCAAATATCAGCTATCAGCCGGTTGACTGGCCATTTGCCAGGGGCGCAATCGGCACACCTGCCTGATATACGCCAGCGACAGGATCAGGCAGATCGCCCGCCATTAAATACCAGTTGTTATCGACGCCGCGTATCAGTGGCGTCGTTAATTCATAGCTGGCCACCGGCCCAGCATGCCTACGTCCTCTTAGAA
>JBILGL010000461.1:0-4081 GCA_044351075.1 Isosphaeraceae bacterium
AAATGGTACTGATCAATATCGGCTGCCGCCTGAATCTGGCCATTGACGGTCAAAGGCGGCTTTAATTCCTGCGAAGACTGGTCATTCGGCTCTTTTTCGACAATTTCCGGATAAATACCTACGAAAAAAGGCAGAGGATTAGTCACACCCCAGGCGCCCACGGCCCTTAATTCATAAAAGCCTGCTGGCAAGTCGGCGGCGGCATTGACCGTCCATTTGCCTTCTGCGGCTGGCTTGGCGGAAAAGCCGGAATGGCTGAAAATCAGGCGGGTGGTGCCTTCAAGGTCGTTGCCTGAGAGTTTAAATTCAGCCGAAGTACCCGCCTGAAGACCAGTTGGAAAAAGCCATTCCAGCCGAGCCTGCGGCAATTGGGCCTGTGATGGTTGATTCAGGCAGACAATCAGCCCAAGGGCGACGATGCAGGTGGGGAAAAATCTGATCGGTAGCATCGGTCGCAACCTGACATTTCGAGCGGAGGGGAAAATTGAGCCTGCGGCTCATCAAGTCGGTGGGGTAAGGCAGGTAAACCATATCAAGTTTGATACCTGAAGCAAGAAAAGTCAACTGATCGGAATGTGAGGGGAAGAACCGATCTTTTTCGATCCGAAAAAGACAATGAAGTTTATGACCCATGACCGCCACTCAGCCAGTCTTACACCTGAAATACCGATCTAAGAAATTAATCCATAATCATTTAATTCCATAAAACCATGCAGCCAGACTGGATTCGTTCTTGCCATGGAAAAATCGGATAAACTTGTCTATGATAGAAACAGGTGTAGCAATGACGATCATCAAGAATTTTGTGCAGGGGTGGGTTTAGGATCATGGGAAACAGCCATCAGCATGCCGTTACGCTGGAAGATCAGGGTTTTATTGATTTTCGGCCGCCGCTCTGGAACTTGAGTGAATCGGTGCTGATTGAGCACACGCTGCGGCGCGGCGAGGGGATGCTGGCTTCATCAGGGGCGCTGGTGGTGCGCACAGGCAAATATACGGGCCGATCGCCCAAAGACCGCTTCATTGTGAAAGATGACTTCACGGCGGCCAAGGTCGACTGGGGCACTGTGAACATGCCTTTTGACCCCGCTCATTACGATGCCCTGCGGGCCCGCGTGCTGGAATATCTTCAGCCAAGAGAACTCTATGTGGTGGATGCCTTCGGCGGCACCGACCCGAAGTTCCGCCTGCCGATTCGGGCCATTTGCGAAAAAGCGTATCACGCCCTTTTTGCACACCAGCTTTTTGTACGCCCCTCGCCACAGGAAATCCACCACCATCAGCCAGAATTCACCATCATTGCCGCACCTGATTTTCTGGCCGATCCAGCGCGTGACCACACCAAGACCGAAACCTTCATTATCGTGAATTTCGCCCGGAAAGAAGTGCTGATCGGTGGCACGCTCTATGCCGGCGAGATCAAAAAGTCGATATTTGGTGTGCTCAATACGCTATTGCCTCAGTCGGGCGTGATGCCAATGCACTGTTCGGCAAACGTTGGGCGGCGTGGCGATGTCGCCCTCTTCTTCGGCCTGTCAGGCACCGGTAAAACCACCCTCTCCGCTGAAGCACATCGCCACCTGATCGGCGACGATGAGCACGGATGGTCCGACGAAGGCGTTTTCAACTTCGAAGGCGGCTGTTATGCAAAATGCGTGCGTTTAAACCGCACCAATGAGCCGGAAATCTATAATGCCATTCGCTTTGGCACGATTCTGGAGAATGTAGTCGTTGATCTGGAAACCCGCGTTCCCGACTACAACAACTGCGTGCTGACTGAGAACACCCGTGCAGCTTATCCAATCGACTTCATCCCGAATTTTGTGCCATCCGGCCGCGGCGGTCATCCGTCAAACGTCATTTTCCTCACCTGCGATGCCTTCGGCGTGCTGCCGCCCATTTCTCGCCTGAGCCCCGAACAGGCCATGTATCACTTCCTTTCCGGCTACACAGCCAAAGTGGCCGGAACCGAGCGTGGTATGGATAACCAGCCCTCAGCCACCTTCAGCCACTGCTTTGGCGCACCGTTTATGACGCTTCCACCCACGCAATATGCCGAACTGCTGGGCGAACGACTGCGTACCCACAAGGCGAACACCTGGCTGATTAACACCGGCTGGACGGGCGGTGGCCCCGGCGTGGGCCAGCGCATCCCGCTGCCATACACGCGTGCCCTGATCGACGCCATTCACAATAACACACTGAGCAGCAAAGAGATGGAGATTGACCCGATCTTTGGCCTGGAATATGTGAAAACATGTAACAGTGTGCCTTCAGAACTGCTCAACGCCCGCAGGGCCTGGGCCAACGAGGCCGCCTACGACGAACAGGCACGCAAGCTGGCCGGGCTTTTCCGCACGAATTTCGCCAAGTTTGCGAATGTCAGCGAGGCAATTCAAAACGCCGGCCCGAGGGTCTGATCTTCAACAGCGGATCTTTGTTCAACAAACAATTTCACAGGGGAATGGCACAGACAGCCGCTGGCTGGCCATTCCCCTTTTTTTATATGAAATATTGGCACAAATTTGATAAATTCATGAAAAATCCGGTCAATAACAACCCGCCAATCTGCCTGAAGACCTTTCGCCCATGAAGATCACCCGAATCGAAGCCATCCCTGTCCACATTCCGCTCAAGACAGACCGCCTGGCCGTCACGGCCCATGGCCGACACATCGTAAGTGAATACGTCATTGTGCGGCTTCATACGGATGAATCTGTGGTTGGCCTGGGCGAAGCCACAGTGCAGACGCTTTGGTCAGGCGAATCGGCCCGCACGGCTGTTTCATTGCTGCAAAACGAATTTTCAGCCCTGCTGGTGGGGCAGGACCCATTTGCCCATCAGACGATCATGCAGCGGCTGGATCACACCGTTAAAGCCAATCCCTTCACCAAGGCCGCAATTGACATGGCCTTGTGGGACATTCGTGGGAAGGTGCTGGGCCAGCCCGTTTATGAGCTTCTTGGCGGCAAAGTGGCCGACCGCATCACGATGAAGATGATGATCGGCGGCTTCCCGCCAGCAGAAGCCGCCAAACTGGCTGAAACGTTTCTGGCCTGGGGCGTGAAATGCCTGAAAGTGAAGGTAGGCCTCGACCCTGCAACAGATATTGAGCGAGTGGCCGCCGTGCGAAGTGTGGCCGGGCCCGACATCAAAATGACGATCGACGCCAATTGCGGCTGGTCGGCTGTAGTCGCCCGAAAAATTTTGCCGAAATTTGAACGATTCAACCTGACACTGATTGAGCAACCCACGCGACCCGGCGATTGGGCCACCATGGCCGATCTGCGGCGGATTTCACCGGCCCCACTCATGGCCGATGAAAACGTCTGGAATCTGAACGACGCCCATCAGGCCGCAGCGCATCAGGCGGTGGATATTATCAGCGTTTATCCCGGCAAAAACGGCAGTATCTGGAATTCCAAAAAGATCGCCCACGTCGCCCATTCCGCCGATATGGGCTGCCACATCGGCTCGAATCTGGAGCTTGGCATTGCCTCAGCCGCCATGGCACATCTGGCTGCCAGCACGCCTGAAATTGCCAGCGACCGCTTCCCAGCCGATATTCTCGGCCCCTGCTACCATGAAACATGCCTGCTGCGAGAGCCGCTGGCCATCGGCCCTGAATTCGTGCAGGTGCCCACCGGCCCCGGCCTGGGCGTAGATCTGGACGAAATGCAACTCAAGAAATACCGAATCGATTGAAATTGACATAAAACAGCAAATACCATTTGCAATAAATAATAAAACGACGGAGCCTGCCCGAAATGAAACCAACCAATTGCTGGGATACTGTTCATCTTGTGCCGCCCACACCTTTTTCGGCTGATGGCCGGGCTGTTGACACTGATCGACTCGCCGGGCTTGTTGACCGCTGCCTGAACGCTGGCATTACAGTCGTCATACCAGCTGCGGGTACTGGTGAATTCCATTCGCTGAGCATTGCTGAATCGATCAATTGCATTTCAACCACCATCCATATTTGCAAGAACAGGGCACGCGTACTGGCGCCGATTGGCATTGGCCTGGAGCATGCCATTTCTGTCGGCGAAAAAGCCTTGGCCGCCGGGGCGGATGGCGT